>BQIU01000203.1 GCA_021603905.1 Nitrospirales bacterium | reverse complement strand
GTTCGTTCCGATCAAAACGTGCTCTGATTTTTTCTTCTGGTACGGGATGTCCCCCCTCTTTCACCCGTTCGGCTACTCGCGCAACGGATAAATCGGCAGTTTCAATCCCCACATGAAACACGCGGGTTTCAAAGCCTTGCTGTTTGGCGTGCCTGATCAAATCGAGCTTGGATGAATGGGAAAACACAGTTTCCGTGATGAAACTCTGTCGTGCAGCTAAATGTTGATCCCGTCGGTATTCTGCAATCGCAGCAGCTTGGTAGGCGGCTTCAACGCTCTGGTCTGTCAATTCGTTGCGCTGAATATCATCGGCGTTTATAAACGGGGCTGCAGTCAGAGGGGCAAGATGGGTTTTGTAGAAGGTGGTCTTTCCTGCTCCATTCGGCCCTGCGATCACAAACAGTATCGGTCGGGACATGAGTTTATGGCTGATTATCTTCGCACACGATTTCTCCAGCGGCGTTCAATCCCACTCCCTGCTTGTGTTCCTTGCGCTTTGCAAAAAATCGTTCGGCCTCCTCCGTCCCGTTTTCCAGTGCGGCTTTCAGGGACTTTTCCCACTTGGCTTTTTCAAGGGGCGTCATATCCTCCGGAGCGACAAATCGTAAATCGCGCACTGTCTCTATCGTGTTACTCATAGGTTCAGGATACCAGATACCCCTAGAAACTGCACGGGGTTTCCTCATTTTTTGAAAAAGACCACGACTTGCTTCATTTTTGTCCGAGGTTTCGTTTTCTAGGCCGATAATAAACGTTCTATGATGCCTCGTACCCCCCTGAAATTAGCCCCTTCCCCTTATGTTAAGATTTATGAGATCCTGTCAACATCGTGCCTTTGCATCACTAGGCCATAGGACGGAGAATACCGTACGGTAAGGACCAGCACTATGGTCCACGTTTGAACCTTTCAAAGTCAGCAGCTTCTCTCCGTATCAACCTCTAAAAAGTCCGATTCCGTGAACCCATTTCCGAGACCAGCGATCCCTTCCATTTCATTGGCGTAATCATATACCTGTGATTCAGGTCATCACCATACTGGTAGTGAAAAGTCAGCTCGTACTCCCACCCTTTTTGATCCAGCTTTTTCGCACCATAACGGGCAAGACACATGTCTTCGATGTACTCTCTTGAGCAATTTTTCCCTCCGACAAATTTACTGTTGTTTTCGACCCGCAGCTAAAGCCGAATTTTCGTCGTTTTTATGGTCGATGGTTCATTCTTACGCTGGACACGATGAGCGGGGAAATTATTTGCCCTGGGGTCGTCATTGGGGATGGTGTGGTCATTGGCGCCGGCAGCGTGGTCACCCGCGATGTGCAGGCAGGAGTCGTAGCAGCGGGTAATCCCTGTCGCGTGATCCGGAAACTCTAATTTGACGCCTACTCATTGCTGGTCGATTCTTTTCTGGTGAACTTGATCCATCTATAGTTTTTAACTTTTTCGCAGTACCTATGATCTGACGCCTGCAGACCAGTCCGTTGAGTGAACGCCTCTCATACTGGGCGGGCTTGTTTGAGCGTAGCGAGTTAGCCCGGCCCACCAACCGGTGGTTCAGCTCATCCCATGAGTCTGGCCTGGGCGTCAATGGCTTTAGGTCCTTTTGCCGAAACAGAAAGGGCTCGGCCGCCGGGACGAATCCCGGCAATGAGCAAAAACTAGGACGATAAGAAATGCAAACGATGAATGAGGGAATGGGAATGAGCTATGTTCTTGAGCAAAAGCTTCTCTGGAACTATTATAGCGAAGCCAAACAAGTTCCAGTCGAGTCACCACCACTCATAGAGTACAAGAACACACTTCGTACAGACAAAAGTGTATTGGCACGGCTAGAGATCAATGAAAAGTTAAAAAATTATAGTCAATTGAATAGGCATGCAATAGGCGTTTTGACCGAGACCGAAAAGTACGAAAGACCTCGCGAACGAATCATTTCCCGGATTCTCTATCCGATGACAACCAATTCACCTCGTCTTTTCCAACCTGATGGAAACATCGAGGCCGGCCAAAAGCAGCGTGGCTTGACATTTAATCTGAACTTGCGAAGATTCTTAATAAAACGAAGGGGCAGGTGAATTGAAAGGATGAAGAGCAAGGAGAGGGAATCAATTACGCCCATTCTTGATATGAAAGTAATAAAACTAGATTTGACCCCAAAACCCAAAACTCTACACCGCCGTACATCCAATGAGCGCTCACGAAAGGCGTTCTAATCTGGAATTCGCTAAGCCTGTGACCATCGGCAATGATGTGTGGGTAGGGGGCGGAGCGATAATTTGCCCTGGAGTCGTCATTGGGGATGGTACAGTTATTGGCGCCGGCAGCGTGGTCACCCGCGATGTGCAAGCTGGTGTCGTGGCAGCGGGTAATCCCTGTCGCGTGATTCGGCAACTCTAATCTGTCATCTACTTATTGCTGATCGATTCATCTCAAGTGAATTTGAGGAATAGTCAATTGAATAGGCATGTAAACGGCGGTTTGGCCGAGACCAGCAAGGACGAAAGACCTCGTGAACGGATCAATTCTTGGATTCTCTGTCCGATGACAACCAATTCACCAGATCTTTTCCAATCAGGCAGGAAAATTGAGGCCGGCCAAAAATCGCGTGACTTGA
>BQIU01000202.1 GCA_021603905.1 Nitrospirales bacterium | reverse complement strand
ATGACCTGGCTAAAACTGGTAGAAGGCTACATGCCGATGCAAATGATCAGCGAGCTGGCGATTTGCATTCTGATCATGGCTGGGATCAACTTCACGCTGAAGAAGGCGGGAGTTGGAATCCCGAAGTTCTGGGCTGGAGTGGGCGTCTGGATCTTCATTCAACTCTACCTGAAGTATCGCATCTATCCCCCGATTCCGTTTAGTGTGCGCGCCATTTACGGCACGGTCTCGGCGTGCGGTATCTTTATGTGGGTCTCCGGCTCGCAAGGAGAGTGGGAAGACTTTAAGCGCCCCATCATGAATGTGCTGGATGGGAAGACGGGCTTTCATAAGCTCATTCGAACCGCCGCGTTAATTGTCCTGCCATTCCTGTTGGCCGGCTATGCGTATCAATCGTTTCTGCCGAGCTTTGAAGAGCCGATCGAGTTGCGCACGGTCCATCCTGCTCCGCCGGCGACGACGAAAGTGCATGGCAAAACATTTGTCTTGCAAACCGCGGCCAATCCGTTCCGTGTCAATCCGGACGGGAAGTATGACCAAGCCTATTCCAATGCCCATATTGTGGTACAGGACATGGGGCGGTTGATGAAGGATGTGAATAGCAAGGAAGACAATCCGTGGGATCCGAACGCGGAAGGGTACATCAAGTATGTGCGAGAAGGCGGGGAGATTTTCTTTCAAAATTGCCACTTCTGTCATGGGGATAACTTGAATGGCCGTGGGTTGTGGGCCTATGCGTTCAATCCCATTCCGGCCAACTTTACGGATGCCGGCACGATTGCCCAGTTGCAAGAAACGTTTGTGTTTTGGCGGGTCTCACAAGGGGGCATTGGCTTACCGCCGGAAGGGTTCCCCTGGGCATCGGTGATGCCGCCCTGGAAAGAACATCTCACGACCAATGAGATTTGGAAAGTGGTGATGTTTGAATACTGGCACACGGGCTATTATCCACGGACGTGGGATTAAGGAGGCCGTGGCAATGACGAACATGAACCAATCTGAGCAATCGATGCAGATAAAGAGGGAGACGATGAACAACGGAACACCGTCAGGACGGAGAACGACGCAACGTGGCCTGCTGATGGCCATGGGGGTTGGGGCACTGCTATGGGGAATCTCCGGGGTCGCCATGGCCCAGGATGCCATCCCCGAAGGGTTTAGTGCGCAAAGCTTACCGGCTCAGCATTCCGCCGAAGATATTGAAGCAGGGAAACGGGTGTACTTTACCAAATGTGTGTGGTGTCATGGGGTGGATGGCGCAGGAGACGGACCGGGCGCCGACCGGTTATGGCCTCGCCCACGGAATTTTAATGCTGGAACATTCAAAATCCGGCACACGGCGAGCGGCGAACTGCCGCTGATTGATAAGGATTTGTTTGATACCGTGACCCACGGGCTTCCCGGCTCGGCCATGCCCTCCTGGGAAGGGATTTTGACCAACAAGCAACGGCGCAATGTGTTGGCCTTCGTGACGGAAGAGTTGGTGAAAGATCGGGACTGGCAGGATGAGGAATTTGAAACGCTGACGGTGCTCGACCTGGATAAGCTGGCGGGGAGTGCCACGCCGAATACTCCGGAGTCCATTAAACATGGCGCCGAGCTCGTCGTCGAGAAGAAGTGCATAGAATGTCACGGAGTGGAAGGCCGTGGGGATGGCAATGCGTTTAATTTGAAAGATGACTGGGGGTTTCCGATTCAACCGGCGGACTGGCATAAATGCTGGAATTTCCGGGGTAGCCGTCAGGATCCCTACAACGTGAAGAACATTTTCCGTACGTTCTCAACGGGGATCAACGGGACCCCGATGCCGTCGTTTGCGGACAACACCACGATTGCTGACCGGTGGGATATTGCGAACTATGTGAATTCGCTCTGTGAGCGGGAAGCGGAAATCAATATCGACGGTGGGGCGGTGACCGAGGAAATTGCGACCGAACTCTCGACGAGCAAAGCGTTGCCGGTGGATATCCTCACCGATAAGCCGAAGGCGAACTTCGTGGTGCCGTCCAAGTACTTTGAAGGGGCGTTGCCCACGGATGAACTCGATGAGCGGTGGAAGACGGTGCCCCGCCGCTGGATAGCCTTAGGCGGGCAGATCACGCATAAGCCACGGAACTTCGTGAATCGAATCGATGATGCGTGGGTGCAATCGGTGTACAACGAGACGCACATTCAGTTCCTATTCCAATGGGATGACCGCACGAATAGCGTGGCCGAAGAGGAGTTGGAGTGGGACCCGACCGAAGTCAACCTCGAAGACTATGGCGTCGAAGAACAGCCGCCGGGCGGGTCGAAGTTCGACGATGACCCGGAACATCCGGAATCCATCGCGGCGCAGCAAAACAAATACGCCGTGTATAACGATGGGATTGCGTTTGAATTTCCGATCAAATGGCAGGAACTGCCGTTCCCGAGGAAGCCACGGTACTTGTGGGGGGATGAGAAGTTTTCGATGGACATTACCAAATGGACGGCGGATGGGACCTTGGCTGCGTATGAAGGCGTGGGCTGGAATGAGGACTTCAATGATCGGGACATGACCGATGACTTGAAGCTGGTCAAGGCGGAGTGGAAACATGGCCGGTGGACGGTGATTATTGAACGGCCCATCAAGCGGGACTACGAAGAGGACGCGTATCTGGAAGCCGGGAAATATGTCCCAATGGTGTTCTTCGCCTGGGATGGGCATAATGGGGATGCGGGCCGGAAGATGGCGGTCTCGGCATTCTATTACTTAGTGATGGAGCCCCCGGTGCCGCAGGAAGCCTATATTTATCCGGTGTTAATGGGGATCGGCCTGGTGGGGATTGAAGGCTGGGTGTTGGCCCGTCGCCGCAATCGCCGCGAAGGGAAACTGGATGAGACGTAAGGCGTAACCCCGTCCCGGTCTCAAGGAACTATAGCGAATCCAAATAAGTTCCAAACAGGAAACTACAACGAACTCCGCGCGGTACAACGTTTCCAC
>BQIU01000201.1 GCA_021603905.1 Nitrospirales bacterium | reverse complement strand
AGAGGTGGCCCCAAGAAACTGCACAACAGGCTAAGTGGATACGCTCCGCCAATCATGGCATGATGATGCCAGTGACGAAAGGAGCAAATCATGAAGAGACGACCTCGACGGAACCATTCTCCGGCCTTTAAGTCCAAAGTGGCGCTGGCTGCGATCAAGGGGGAACAGACGGTAGCCGAACTGGCCCAACGGTTCGATGTGCACCCCAATCAAATCACCCAATGGAAGACCTTGCTGCTCGAACGGGCAGCCAGGGTGTTTGAAGGCGGTGAGACAGCTCCCCCTCCAGTGGATGTGAAACAGCTGCATGCCAAGATTGGCGAGTTAACGTTGGAAAACGATTTTTTAGAGGGTGCGCTCACCAAAGCGGGCGTGCTGAGCGCCAGACGATGATCAACCGCACGCATCGACTCTCTTTGACCCAACAGGCGAAGGCCTTAGGGCTCAGTCGCGGCAGTGTGTATTATCGACCGAAGCCGATCTCTCAAGAGGATCAACGGCTCATGAACCGGATTGACCAGTTACATCTGGAGTACCCCTTTGCCGGAGCCCGGATGCTCCGGGCTCTCTTACGGCAGGAAGGGAATCTGGTTGGACGCAAGCATGTGCGCACCCTGATGACACGCATGAGGCTCGAAGCGCTGTATCGCAAGCCACGCACGACACAGCGTCATCCCTGCCATCAGGTCTATCCGTATCTGCTTCGAGACCTAACGGTCACCCACGCCAATCAGGTCTGGGCGATGGATATCACCTACATTCCGTTAGCCAACGGGTTTGTGTATTTAGTCGCCGTGGTCGATTGGGCAACGCGGCGTGTGCTGGCTTGGCGACTCTCCATCACCATGGATGTGCACTTTTGTCTCGAGGCCATTGAAGAGGCCGTCGTTCAATATGGGATACCGGACATTGTGAATACCGATCAAGGCAGTCAGTTTACGAGTCACCGCTTTACAGAGTGGCTCCAGGCTCAGGGGATTCGACTCAGTATGGACGGTCGAGGGGCATGGCGGGATAATATCTTCGTCGAACGCTTGTGGCGGACCGTGAAATACGAGGAAGTCTACTTGCATGCCTATGAGTCCGTGTCAGCGGCACGAACCGGGCTCGCTCGCTATGTTCAGTTCTATAATAGCCGACGCCCCCATTCGAGCCTGGGAGGGCAGACGCCAGATCAGGTCTACTTTCAACAACTGCCGCAGTTACACGCGGCGTAATTCAACGAGGAGTGTTCCACTTATCGTTGCCCAATGAGTTGTTCAAAAAACCGGGGCCACTTCTGAGTATTCCATACTATAGGGTGTTTAAGTGTGTGAGTTGATTGTTGAGGAAAGTTCGTAAGACTCTGGTAGGAGAGCTTTTCTGTATTTCTCCGTGTCGATATTGAATTTTCATGTTAACATTTGTCGTTATCTTACTTAAGAGGGAAGATATCGTAATATGAATGGTTCCGGTCCCATACGTATTCTACATATTATTGATAAGCTAGATATTTCCGGTGCAAGTATCCATGGAATTACTCAAGCTCTAAAATGGTGGATTCCACGTTTTGACAAACATGAATTTGAATTCACTGTTTGTAGCCTCCGAGCTCAAGGGCCAGGCGGAAAGTTTTTGGAAAGAGAAGGGATAACAGTATTATATTTAGGGAGAGGTAAGTTTTCTCCTATGACCCTCTTTGAGCTTCTTGCTTTGATTCGGCAAGAGAGGCCTCATGTTTTGCATCTTCATGGGTATGGTGCCGCAAATTTTGGCCGTCTTGCTAGCTGGATTACAAAAATTCCAAACATTGTTCATGAGCATGTCGTTCTTCCTAATCAACCGTTTCACCAAACAGTAGCTGATACCATTTTGTCTCCTTTGACAAGTAAAGCTATTGCTATTTCAAGGCCGGTTCGGGACTTTATGGTCCAGCGCAGAAAAGTCAGTCCCGCTCGAATGGAAACATTTTTCTATGGGTTACCTCTTGCAGAATTTACTTACCCGGATGAATATTTAGTTAAGGCCAAGCGAAAAGAGTTGAATATCACGAGTGAGGAGAGTGTTATCTCAACGATTGGTCGTCTAGCGAATATGAAAGGGCAAATCTATTTTATCAGGGCTGCGGCAGAAATTGTGAAGTCAGCTCCCCAGACTCGTTTTTTAGTTGTAGGTGACGGGCCGGATTTCTCCTTGTTGCAGCAAGAAGCTCAGCGTTTAAATTTGGGAGATCGGTTGGTTTTTACCGGGTTTTGTGAGGATGTCCCTGTGCTTCTTGCCCTTTCCGACATTGTGGTCATTCCATCCATTTACGGTGAGGGAGGACCTTTGACGTTGTTTGAGGCTATGAACATCAGAAAGCCAGTGGTTGGCACTACAACTGGAATGATGGATGAGGTGATAACTCATGGAGAAACAGGTTTTATCATTCCTCCAAAAGATGTGTCTGCCATAGTTGAAAAGCTATTGTTCTTACTCCAAAATCCCTTATTAGCAAAGCAAATGGGTGAAAAAGGTTGGGAAGTATGTCAATATTATGATATTGCCTATTCTGTAAAACGTCTCGCCAAGATTTATCAGGAGCTATTCTCTTCCTCGTAAAGTATCTCTTCCGAACGATGTGGTTAACATACATCTGACCAAGCTATATTATGTCGTTAACTAAGGATAAGTGGTATTTAAGGCATTATAGCGAATCCAAGTAAGTTCCAAACAAGAAAATGTAACTAGCTCTGCTCGGTACAACATTAACATGAAGAAGGTTATGCCCACCTGGATGACCTGCAGACGATTGACGGTTCAATAACGAAGGGTCAATCAGCATTCAATGGGACGACCTGGAGATTCGGCATAACTGAAACGGCTATATGCTTTGCTACAATTTCTTTCTGAGAAGTGGACCCCATTCATTGGACAGGAATTTCTAGATGCTAAGTGAAGTCTTCTGCGGTATATTTTGGTTCAACGAAAGGAGCAGAAGATGGCACGACGATCACGAAGAAATCACTCCCCCGCTTTTAAGGCCAAAGTC
>BQIU01000200.1 GCA_021603905.1 Nitrospirales bacterium | reverse complement strand
ATCACGCATGCTGTCGAATTGTGGCAACGCGGAGTGAATTTTGACGTAGGTCTGGGGCAAATTAATCGTGTGAATATCAAAAAACATCGTATTGATATAGCGGCGTTGTTTGATCCGTGCGTGAATGTTCACTGGGTGAGCTACTTCTTATACGATCGCTTTCAAAAATATGGTGCCAAATGGACGGCGGTTGAGCGGTATAACGGTGTGAACCCGGAGTATTCCTGGAAGGTGTACGATGCCTTGCTCCGAATGCGCCGGATGAAGGAATTAAAATGAGGTGCATTCCTATTTGGCAATGGATCTTGATGGTGGCGCTATGTCTCAGCGTCGCTCAATGTTCCCAGCAACCTGGCACGCCGGGCCTGCCCCTCGATCCTGAAAGCGTGTTGACCGTCGCTGAGTCCGTTGATCCGGAAATCGTGCGTACCGTCGCGCATCAATATATCAACTTGCAAGCCCGTGTGATGAAACTCAAGGTCGACGTGACCATTGATGCGTGGAACCAACTGTCTCCGGAGCAAAAACGATCAGTCATGAAGGGTCTGGTCAAAGGATTTCATTTAGCCACGGATCAACTTCAACAAGCCGCGGGACCCGCGCTCCAAGAGTTAATGACGACGGATGCCCTTCCGTCATCCTAAGTAGGGCTTCTTTCAATATGGCTGTTTGTTACCGTATCGTTCTACAAGCTAGGGCTGGGCAAGGCCCACAATTCGACAGGGTCTTGCGTGAGTGTGGGGCCGTGCGTGTGGAAGCTCCCGTGTTTGGCTATCTCGTGGGGTATGGCCCGCACCAGTTAAGCCAGGCGGTGCGTGAACGTTTACCAGACGCCGTTGTCTCTGAAGATACTTGGGCAGAAACGGACATCGAACACACATCGGAGAAATCGTTGTGTCCCGGTCAAGTGGTGATGGTCGCGATGCCGGATGGGTGGACGATGACAGGATTGTTAGAGAAGGTCAGCGATGGTCAAGCGGAAGTCTTGATGGTCGTATTTGATCATCCACAACGGGTGACTGTTGGCGTGGAACAAGTCCAAGTCAAACCCCTTCCGGAACCATGGTGCTAGTGGTCAAAAATATTTGGCTGGCTCTTCGACGCCGCTATCGGCGACTCATGGGGTTCGGACACAAATCGTTTAGCATTACGTTAGAGGACCTCGCACAGAATCTTTGGCTCAAACACAATCATGCGATGAAAACAGCGAGACAGTCTATCGCTGTTCAAGAACCGAAAGTCCAAGAGCCGAATGTTTCACCACCCGTCGTCTCCACACCAGCGTCGTCACAGTTGGAACTTCTGCCGACAACAGCCGAGGTTGAGCTCTCTCCACCACCTTTTTCGGAATCGGAATCCGTCCAGCCAGTCAGTATGGGTTCGTTCTTCGTTGTGGATTTTGTCACACCGTATGAGGCGATCCTCCAGCAGCAAGGCGTCAGGGAGGTGATCATGCGCATTATAGAAATGTTGGAGGAGCATGGTGCATGTCCCTCGATTGTGCTGGAGGGGGTGGAGCATGACGAAGAAGCACGGGAACTCGCCGTCATTCGCAAAACGTTAGGAAAGATCACGTTAAAAGATCATACGCACCGCGTCACCACATTAGCGATTGAAGGATTGAAATCGACCTATCGGGACTGGGAACCCCTGCTCCCGAAACTGCTGGTGGTAGCATTAGGCCATGATCTGGGGAAAATTCCTGCGTTTCGGCAAGCCTCACAGTATACGTTAGCCGATCATCCTAGCATTAGTGCCCTGAAGCTCCGCGAGTTGGTCGCCAAAGAGGATGAGCCGTTTTGGTGGGAGGAAGCCTTGGGGATTGTGAAGGGGCATCATCGAAAGACAACGCAACCGTTTGCGGCGGTGTTGCGACAGGCGGATACCAAAGCGCGAGAGCTCGAAGTCGTGCGGGGCGCGAATAATCTGACGTTAAAACCGTGGGACTCATGGTTTCAGGTCCCAGCTGTGCTAGATCAATTGAAAAACCGGATTAATATCGTGCAGCGGAATCGTGCCTGTGATGCCTTTACGTTAAAGAGCGTGGTCTATTGCCAACCAGATGCGGTGTTTCGTGCGGTGCAGAACTGTGCGAAAGCAGCACAGGTGATTGATCTGTCTTTAATTCGGAGTGGTGATCGGGAGATGGTGCTTCGGCGGGTCGTTGAAGCATTTCGTCAGGCAGACATCCTTGCGGACGATATTGGGGAAGGATTTTATGGGCGGCAGTATCGCGTGGTGACGAGTCAGGCCAAGCGGCAAGGGAATGTGCGACAGTATTTTATTCCCGTTAATCTTGAAGCGTTTGGTGAACAGGCCTCGGTCTTCGAACAGCGAAAAGAAGGATGGGTGCAGTTGATTACGGCCGTTGAACGAGGGGGCTAGCATGTCCAAGGAAGAGTGGGCGGCACTGGTTGATCGAATAGTTGAGAAAGCCAATACCGTGTTCAGCTGGACATCTCTCGAATACGAAACATGGTGGCATGGTTTGTTTGACACCATCTTCGATGGGAATATGGCGCGCTTCTTGGCGTCGATGTTTCTGGTGATGGCCTTTTGGTATGGCACTTATAAGCAACGCCTGGGCTTGGGAGTGGTGTGTTTTTTCTGTGCGTTTTTGGTGGCGTACTTACGGACGCTGCAATTGTTGATGGGGTAACGGCGCATGTCGCGTGGAGGAGGTGGGAGTGGTCCAGGTCCAGTACTCATGGGAGGGAGCAGCAGTGCGTCCCGGCCTCTGGGTTTGTTGGATGCGATTTCAAAAATACAAATGTTTGCCGCTGTGGAAAAATTGGGCAAACAAATTCCACTTGAGTATCTCCTCTTCAAAGACCGCGTGGGATTCTGGGAGGTCGGAGCCCGCGGGGTGATTCTGGATTTTTTCATCATGGCCATCTTTACACCCTTGAGCATGGCCACGTTTCAAGAAGTTTTGCCGATTTTTGGATCCGATGAGTTTTCGTCGTTTGATCGGTGCTTTGCTTTTTTGTTAGCTGGTAGTTTTGCTTTAGCGTATAACATGTTGATCGCTGTGAATCTCTCTGCGTGTTACTTTGGGCGGGTCCCGACCATGGCCATTCGCTATTTGTACTCAGGTCTGCTTTCTGCAAATGTCGTGAAATGTATCTTGCTTTTTGTGTGGTTTCATATGTTGCGTGACTGGATCGCTCCCGAGCGTGTGGCGGGATTTTTTAC
>BQIU01000199.1 GCA_021603905.1 Nitrospirales bacterium | reverse complement strand
ACTCTATAGCCCACTGAAAACACGGCATTATCTCACCGCTGAACCCGTCCTTGCGTCCCTGAGCACTCAAGCCATGCCTGCGATCGTTCGAGAAATCGACTGCACCCACACCATTTCCATCCGGGATGAATACCGACTCGAACAATATCTGCAGCAATGCATCATGGACAGCCAACCGCCCGATGGCTGGCGACATCACCCGCAAATGCGCGACTTCATCGACAGCTTCCGTCACGTCGATGTCTATCGCTTCCCGAATCCCGTGTGGGTCATACTCGGAGCCCCCAGTCAATCAGGCCTCGCCGGCCGACGACGACTGCTGACCTACCTGGAACCCGTCTCGACACAGATCGCGGCATAGAGTAAAAAGAGAGGCATAAGTGCGGTCTCGCCCTTATGCCTCGTTCAGTCAGATTTAGGAAGAGATAAATCTCGAATGAGACGAAGACATCAATCTCACCAAGAAATTACTTATTAAAGAATTATGTGTTTGCGAAAATTTGGAGGAAATTCAACATAGAGCGATGAATTTTAAAAATGTTACCCTCTAACCTCTCAGAAGCTTATGAACAAGAAGCCCATTGTATTTTTAATTTGCGACGGCGCTCAGCACAGTGCCTGAGATACAGATTAATGAGGTGTTGATACGGAATACCCGTTTCAACCCCCATACCTTTAAAGTAGATCACGATATCTTTGACCAAACGTATAGTGACGGGTTGTTTTGAGATACTTCGTATACGGGTTCTTCTTCCCCTTCATTTTTGAAAAATCGTAGTGCGCTCTCATGTTCTGGCCTCCCAAGAGTCCCTCTCTTCTGAAGAAGAGTTGACGCTATTCCCTGATTTGCAAATTTAATCATTCTGACAGGAACGACACAAAGCACGTGAAAACGGGCCCCGCTTGGCGAGCTTCTAGCTTAACATACACCCCATCAGTAGTGATAAGAAGTTTGTGCAATTTGATGCATTGACGCCTGTATATAGTAATGCCATGATGCCTTTATGCGAACCACCATTCGAATTGACGATGAACTTCTCGCCGAACTTAAGGAACAAGCGTTGCGTAAACGCATGTCATTGACACAGCTCGTCAATCCAATCCTTCACAACAGCTTGCAGGACGACCGTCGCTCAACTGCACGAAACCGGCAGTATCATGAGGACACTCAGCCTTTAGGCATTCCCCGAGTCGATCTTAGCAAGGCCATCGCCTTGGCTGCATATTTTGAGAATGAGGAAAGTGTTTGGAAAATGACCATGCACAAGTGAAAGTCGTTGACTTGAACGTACTCCTGCATGCGGTTAATGAAAACGTTACTCGAGAACCTTCGAAAATCACAGAGGAAAATCTCTAGGATTGCATTTGCAGGGAAATTTAGATGGATATTTGATCTGCAAAGATCACCCTAGTGGTTGCCGGACGTCGGCTTCTTTTGCGTTTGACGACAATTTCAACTTCACGATCGAGTTTGTTCAGTAAACGCAAAAGGCGATCCACAGAGAACCCACTCAAACCACCACGGGCAAGATCTGAAACTCTAGATTGAGTAATACCCAAAATTGCCCCATCCTGTTTCTGTGTTAACTTCCTATTTTTAATTATGGCATTGATCTGGCTGACCAGTTTGGCTTTGGCTTCCATTTCTTCTGGGTTATCAAAGCCCAAATCGGCAAAAACATTACCTGAGCCTCTTGTAATCTTCTCAGTCATAGCTTTTTCTCCTTCTTAAAATCTTCTTCTGCCACTTTGAGCCTTACCTTACTAAGGTCGATATCCTATTTCGGAGTGGCAATGCCTTTTTGGGATTTCTTTTGAAAAATGAATATCTTCACTATAGATCAAAAGCATGCCATATTACACCAATAGTATGATATATTCATATTATAGGAGGTAATTCCATGGCAACTGTAAGAAAGACGATTACCCTGACCGATCAACAAGATCAATGGATCAAGGCACAGATCGAAGGTGGTGATTTTACCAATGACAGTGAATATATTCGCGACCTTGTCCGCCGTGATCAAGAACAAAACGCCAAGTTTCGCGCTTTGAAAGCGGCTATCCAGGAGGGCCTAGACAGTGGCGTGAACAACAAAACAGTGCGTGATATTTGGGAAGAGGCGGAAGCACGAAATAAAACGAAACATGGCTGAGTATCGACTGAGCCGTCGTGCCGAGTCCGACCTTAACGAGATCGCCGACTATACAATTGACAGGTTTGGTATTAAACAGGCCCGTCGCTATCGTGACAGCCTCGAAACGTGCTTTCAGTCTCTTGCAAAAAATCCGCTAATTGGCCGCAGTGCTGTGTAAGCTTCCCCCAAAGAAGGACAGACCAAAAATAGAGCCTTCTGGCAAATCCAAATAATTTCTAGCTGAATAGCCCAGTACAATGGAGACGCGTCAACAACCATCGGAAATTCGTTTAAACGGCTATCAAGCACGATATTTCTGTTTGTGGAGAGGTGAATTTCGAATAAGACTAGAAGATGAAGCTCATCAAAAAAACTCTTGAGCAAGCTTTAAGTAATGCGCAGAGGCTAGTGGAAGTTCAAAAATCCACCATAAGGCTAAAAAGGATTTAATAAAACTTCACGTGCTATTAAGAATCTGGTGAATTTTAAAATAGCCCACTATTAGTCAACATATGGAATAACGAAAAGGAGAACCTTCTGCTTTTCTGACATGGTCCGGACCTTTCTACTCTTACATACCCCAGACAAATCGTGTGTGAAACATGTTCTGGTAATTGCTTGGTATTCTTCAAGGCCGGAGGCTACTCTTAGCAAATCATAATAAAAGGAGAATGTCCCCTTTTTCAAACTCACGTCGCCGCCTGCGCCACCAACCGTCAGCTCTCAACCCGCACCGACCCACATACCAAACCACAAAGGGACATTGAATGCCGATATCTGGAGAACCATTGTCGAAGAAGACTATACAAAAGTCCTCAGCGCAATAAATTGGGATGCCTTGTTCCCCAAAGGAGCTATTCCAACACAACTTCTGGACATCGGATGCGGCACCGGCACCTTTCCGCATATGTTGCGTCCGCAATTGCCGCCGGATACACCGATCTTCTATGACTACATGGACCCAGCCCACTATTGCCTGTCGATGTGTCAACAAGTGCTCCATCCTCCCTATCAAGCGCGACGAGCCTTTCACACCCCGATCGAAGAAGCCTCGTTACTCACCT
>BQIU01000198.1 GCA_021603905.1 Nitrospirales bacterium | reverse complement strand
CAGATCAGCTTTTCAAATCCTTCGCCACCGCTCATCACTTTGACCACAAGTCCACATGAATCTGGGTAACGTTTGCGTTCATCAATGATATCGCCTTTTTTCAGTGCCATGTGTATTCCTTTCTATTGGTCCCAGGATGAGAAGAAATCTGTGTTCTGATGAATGAATCAATGATGAAGTGTCTACCTAATCAGATCATGGGACGCAAAGTCCAGAAGCTTATCGTGCGTCACGGTGCTCAATGTAGGTAATTAGGTCAATCTGGAAATGAGTCTCAGGTTTGAGCAGACGAGATCGTTTGAATTTCAGCAAGAAGGTTCCGATGTGATGACGAACCAACCACTTGGGCTATCGAATGGTAATCCACAGGCGTATAGGAAGCAAGGAAACGTTGTTTCAGTGCAGATATCCGAGCGAGGCTCATATCCAGCCGACTTTCAGAAATCGTGCCTTTTTGAATGGCCTCTTCTACCGCCTCAATGGCTTCGGCCTGACGAGTCTGTTGGTGGCAAATGAGAATGAGATCAATGCCAGCTTGAATGGATCGCACGGCGGCCTCACCCATGGACATGTGTTCAGCAATGGCATTCATTTCGAGGTCATCACTTAACATCACACCAGAAAACCCGATTTCGTCACGAAGCAATGTTGTCATGACTTTGTGGGAAAGGGTCGCTGGAACGGTGTCATCTAATGCGGGAAAATGAATATGCGCACTCATCATGGTCATGAGGCCATGAGTGATGGCTGAGCGAAACGGATGGAGTTCAATCTGTTCTAATCGTTCCTTGGAGAGCGTGACGATTGGCAATTCTTTGTGGGAATCTTTCGTCGATTCGCCATGTCCAGGAAAATGTTTGCCGCAGGCAATAATCCCATGGTCATGAAGGCCGGAGATCGTTGCGTTGCCTAACGTACACACTTGCTCCGGGTCTGCACTAAATGCCCGATCCCCAATGATGGGATTCAACGGATTGGTGTTCACATCTAAGACGGGTGCCATATTCATATTGAACCCGACTGTACGTAACTCTTGGGCTGTGACTGCCGCCGCCTGATAGGCATAGTCAGTCGATCCGCAGGCTGCCACAGTTGCTGCTGGCGGGAAGATCGTAAACTCCGGAGGCAAGCGAGACACCTTTCCTCCTTCTTGATCGATAGCCATCAAAAGGTGGGAAGGGCCTGCAAGGTCCTGCAGAGCATTGGTCAAATGTGCAATTTGATTGGCGTCGACTAAATTGCGCGAGAACAAGATGATGCCTCCAGGTTGATAGTCTTGTATCCAAGAGATCAATTCTGGAGACAGATCCGTTCCATCAAAACCGATCATGAACAGTTGACCGACTTTTTCACGAAGCGTCATGGGGGATTTCGTCATGTATGAGACTTCTTAGTGGAATTCAAGAGAAATTGAATGAGGAGCCTGGTCCCAATGGCCGTCGGTCCTTTACTAATGCAGGGACGGTCGGTTGCACTCCAGTCGGTACTGGCGATATCAATGTGAACCCATGGGAATTTCCCAACGAATTGCTTGAGGAACATGGCTGCCGTGATCATGCCTCCTCCACGGCCTCCAATATTTCGCATATCCGCGACATCACTTTTTAACTGCTCAAAATACTCATCCCAGAGCGGCATTTCCCACACGCGTTCTCCCGAGCATTCCCCAGCCTGCCTAAACCGGTCTTTGAGTTTCTCATCGTTCCCCAACATGCCAATGGCAAATTGTCCGAGTGCGACGATGCAGGCACCAGTGAGCGTGGCAATGTCAATGACGCAGGCAGGTTTGAAGCGGCTGGCATAAGCCAAGCCGTCGGCGAGAATTAATCGGCCTTCGGCGTCAGTGTTTAGCACTTCGACAGTTTTCCCTGACAGCATCGTGAGAATATCACCGGGTTTTGTGGCTTTGCCTCCCGGCATATTTTCAGCAACGGGCAGGAGTCCGACAATATTCAGCGGTAATCGTAAGCGGGCAGCAGCGCGAACGGTCGCTAAGACTTCTGCGCCCCCGGTCATGTCGGCTTTCATGTGGTCCATATTTTCCGCGGACTTCAGCGAAATACCTCCGGAATCAAAGGTGACCGTTTTTCCAACAAACACGATAGGTTTTTCACCCTTTTTCCCGCCTTGGTACTCCAAGATAATGAATTGTGGAGGATGTTGACTGGCTTGTCCCACTCCCAATACGCCTCCCATCCCAAGTTGCTTCATTTTGGACGGATTGAGGACGGTTAACCGAACCTTCTTTTCCTTAGAAATTTTCTTCGCTTCTTCTACGACGCGAGAGGGCGTCATGACATTAGCAGGGTGGTTGCACAGATCTCGCGCAAAACAGGTCGCCTCGCCTGTGGCCGTGCCTCGTTGAATACCGAGTTTCACGTTGGCGAGTAAGGACGGCTTATCGACTAGTATGGTCATGCTATTTAAGGGTTTATTATTGTTAGAGGAATCCGTTCGGTACGTTGAAAAACGGTAATCCCCTAAAATTACACCATCGACCATGGCTTGAGCGAGGTCATCAGGCGATAGTCCTGGTTGGTCGAGTCCAAGAATCGTGGTCGAGAATGATCGTACTTCGGCCTGACAGACACGTTTGGCCACAGTGCCCATGGCTTGTCGCACACGATCTAATGTTAGCTCTTCACGTTTTCCGAGGCCCACGAGGAGCAGACGTTTGGCAGGTATCGCGCCGCGTGTATGGATCAAAACGCATTGGTTGAGTTTCCCTTGGAACTCTCCAGTTTTCCGCAACTCAACTAATTGGCCGCCTAGATTTCGATCTAAAGGGTGGATGGCCTTATTGAGGGCACTCTCTCCTTCATATCCTGGAATAACCAGCACTTCTGTTGGAGTTCCTGTCAGTGTTCCTTGCTTTACAGTAGTGTTCATGCAGTCCTCTTGCGTACAGTGAAAAGTGAGTAGTGGAATTCTCCCCGCTCTGCGATTACACGCCGCGCATGTCCGGGGCCCAAATAAATTTATGGAGTTGAACTTGAAAGCGAACGGGCAGTTGATCTTCAAGAATCCATTCAGCGATTGGCTGAAGGTCGAGTTCACCAAACACGGGGCTGAATAAGACTGGGCATCGATCAATCAACCCATATTGCGCTAACACGTCTTTGGCCCATTCATAATCCTGGCGGTCCTTGATCACGAATTTGGCTTCATCCTTCTTCGATAACCGGTCAAGGTTGGTCCAGTCCATTCGATCAACCATCCCACTGCCGGGACATTTTACATCGAGAATGACATGGGTACGCGGATCGACCGGTGTGGTGTCAATGGCTCC
>BQIU01000197.1 GCA_021603905.1 Nitrospirales bacterium | reverse complement strand
TACTTGGCCATCCCTTGATCGCCCATCACCTTCGTCAACGCCGAGGTCAGCGTCGTCTTGCCATGGTCCACATGCCCCACGGTCCCCACATTCAAATGCGGCTTCTTCCGCTCAAATTTCGCCTTCCCCATTCCCGCCTCCTTGTCAGTTCTTTTCTATCAAGCCATCACACAAACAAGCTAACTACATATACCAAAAAGGTACCCTACCCTTTTACTCGCCACTCTGCTTTTTGATAATTTGCTGAGCTAACTGCTTTGGCACTGCTTCATATTCCTCAAATTCCATACTATACGTTGCTCGACCCTGAGTCTTTGACCTCAGATCGGTGGCATATCCAAACATTTCGCTTAACGGCACAGCTGCATCAACAGCCTGAGATGAAGCCCGCGCCTTTATACCATGAACCTTACCCCGTCGACTATTGAGATCCCCAATAACATCACCCATAAAATCCTGAGGCACAAGAACTTCCACCTTCATAATCGGTTCCAACAATGTTGGATCAGCCTTTCGACATGCAGCCTCAAAAGCCATAGACGCGGCAATCTTAAAGGCCATCTCATTAGAATCAACATCATGATACGAGCCGTCAAACAAGGTGACTTTTAAATCTCTCATTGGGTAACCAGCCAATACACCAGACTCCAAACGTTCCCGCACACCCTTCTCTACAGCAGGAATATACTCCCTAGGGATCGCACCACCAACGATCTTATTCACAAATTCAAGTCCTACCCCAGGCTCGCCCGGCTCGACCGTCAAAAGAACATGACCATACTGACCACGGCCGCCAGTCTGCTTCACATATTTGCCTTCAGCATTTGCAGCCTTCTTAATGGTCTCCCGATAGGCCACTTCAGGCTTTCCAACGTTAGCCTGAACCTTAAATTCTCGAAGAAGACGGTCAACGATAATCTCCAAATGCAGCTCACCCATACCAGAAATCAAAGTCTGACCCGTCTCTTCATCAGTTTTCACATGAAACGAGGGGTCTTCTTGCGCGAGCTTACCTAGAGAAAACCCGAGCTTCTCCAAATCCTGCTTCGTCTTAGGTTCAACAGCCAAAGAGATGACGGGCTCAGGAAACTTAATAACCTCTAGCAAAATTGGGTGCTTTTCATCGCACAACGTGTCACCCGTCCGTGAGTCCTTCAAGCCAACCGCCGCTGCAATATCACCCGCGAAGACCTCATCAATATCTTCACGTTTATTCGCATGCATTTTTAATAGCCGACCAACACGCTCCTTCTTCCCTTGCGTGACGTTGTAAATGTAAGACCCCGTGGACAGCCTTCCAGAATACACACGAAAGTAAGTTAATTGACCGGCAAAAGGATCACTCATAATCTTAAACGCTAAGGCCGAGAATGGCTCATCCAATTCAGGTCTTCGAGAAAGCTCCCCACCCTGCTTAGGATCCACCCCCACGACAGGCGGAAGATCCAAAGGCGACGGAAGAAAATTGACCACTGCATCCAGCAACGGCTGAACACCCTTATTCTTAAAAGCCGAACCACAAAAGATAGGAGTAATCTTCATGCTAATCGTGCCAGCTCGTATCGCACGCTTAATTTCATCCGCCGTAAGCTCTTCGCCATCCAGATAACGCTCCATCACCGAATCATCATACTCAGCAACGGCATCAATCATCTTTTCTCTATACTCTTGAGCCAAGCCTAAAAATTCTTCCGGAATATCCTCAACGGCATAGGCCGCGCCAAGACTCTCATCGTCATAGACATAAGCCTTCATTTCAACGAGATCAAACAACCCGCGAAGCGCCTCCTCTTTCCCGTATGGCAACTGAATTGGCACAGGATTAGCGCCCAACCGATCTACCATCGTTTGTATTCCTGCAAAATAATCTGCGCCAACACGATCCATCTTATTCATAAAGGCGATTCGAGGCACCTGATACTTATCAGCCTGACGCCACACTGTTTCCGACTGAGGCTCAACACCCTGCACAGAATCAAAGACCGCCACAGCACCATCCAAGACACGTAGCGACCGCTCGACTTCAATAGTAAAATCAACATGACCAGGAGTATCAATGATATTAATTCTATGATCACCCCAAAAACAGGTCGTTGCAGCCGAAGTGATTGTAATCCCTCTCTCACGCTCCTGCTCCATCCAGTCCATCTGAGCGGCACCCTCATGCACCTCACCAATACGATGAGAAACTCCCGTATAAAACAATATACGTTCAGTCGTCGTTGTCTTTCCAGCATCAATATGGGCCATGATGCCTATATTCCTAGTACGACTCAGACTTAATGGTAAATCGACGCTCACAAGATCTCCACAAAAAAATACTGCAGGATCAGTAAAGTCCAACACCCCAAACAGTCAAAACATCCCCAGACCTGCTCGGGACGGACCACCTGCAGCACATAGCAACTAATCTACCAACGATAGTGCGCGAAAGCACGATTGGCCTCAGCCATTCGATGCACTTCGTCCCGTTTTTTCACAGACGCTCCGGCATTGTTCGCCGCATCCAACAATTCACCCGCAAGCTTTTCCTGCATACTGCGACCAGCCCTCGCCTTCGCACTCTGACTAATCCACCGCAAGCCTAAAGCAATTTGACGCACCGAACGAATTTCCACAGGCACTTGATACGAAGCCCCACCAACACGACGAGACTTCACCTCAACAACAGGCTTCACATTCCCAAGCGCCGCATGAAAAACCTTCAATGGGTCATTCCCTGTTTTTTCCTCGACAAGATCAAAGGCCCCGTAACATACGCGCTCTACGGTACTCCTCTTCCCATCCTTCATCAGAATACTCAAAAACTTCCCGACTACCGGATCATTAAAACGAGGATCATAAGAGACTTTTTTACGGAGTACAATTGGCCTTCTAGGCATAACGACAAAAATCCATTTTAAAGAAAATTAAGAATGAAAACGGGTCACACGAACATCACTTAGGCTTCTTGGCACCGTACTTAGATCGACCCTGTTTTCGGTTGGCCACTCCAACAGCATCCAAAGCCCCACGAACCATGTGATACCGAACACCCGGCAAGTCCTTAACACGACCGCCACGAATCAACACAATGGAATGCTCCTGAAGATTGTGACCCATACCAGGAATGTAGGTTGTCACCTCAACACCAGTTGTCAATCGAACTCGCGCAACCTTCCGCAAAGCTGAATTTGGCTTTTTGGGAGTCGTCGTATAAACCCTAAGGCAAACACCACGTCGTTGAGGGCAACGGTTCAATGCGGGACTCTTGCTTTTTGCTTTGGCAGTCTTCCGAGATCCACGAATCAACTGATTAACGGTAGGCATTTATTTTCCCTGATT
>BQIU01000196.1 GCA_021603905.1 Nitrospirales bacterium | reverse complement strand
ACTGAGCTTGCAAGAATAATTGCTGCTCCAAAGTAACCTAACTTCCGCATGTGGCTCCTCCTTGGAAGTGTAAGTGAATAATCGGTCAAATAATAATGGATTGAAACCAACTCAACATCTTACTCTTTACTTTTTTGCGCTATTTTTATTTCCAGTTTTAAGGGGACAAACTATAGTCAACTGTCAAAGCCCTGTCAAGTAAAATCATCAATCAACACCAATATTTCAAAAGAGGATAATGAAAACACTTTAAAAACGTCAATGACCCTTGTTTTTGAGTAATTAATGGTGCCCGGAGGGAGGGTCGAACTCCCACTCTCTTGCGAGAACCGGATTTTGAGTCCGGCGCGTCTGCCAGTTCCGCCATCCGGGCCAAATGAACTCGATTTTTAGCATGAACCTTTGAGGAGGTCAAACCTTAAAATAAATCAAAAAACGCTGAAATTTCAAAAATTTGTGAATAATATAGCGAATTCAAATAAATTCCAGTTTAACAGTGAGGACTTTCAACGCGGTATCAATGCGTCGAGGATACAGAAATTCATTGAATCGGCTATATTTTCTGAATTATTTTCGCATCCATCCGTCTACCCAATGGCACCCAATTCAAAAGTTTTACCCCATTTCCGCAACATCGCCGCTTTCAGATCCTGATATTTGGCCGACTTAAGGTATGGGTCTTTGGTAAGACACTCGCCGGCAACTCGCTTTGCCTGAATGAGCAATTGATGATCTCGAAGAGGCTGTGCCACTCGAAAGTCAACAGCTCCCCACTGCTGCACTCCTAATACATTACCTGGTCCACGAAGCTTCAAATCCTCCTCAGCCAAGGCAAACCCATCAGCACAACGAGCAAAGACTTGAAGACGATGACTCTCCGACTGAGTATGCTTCTCACTTAAGCTTTTTCCGCTATTCGAGGACTGAGACATTGGCGGAAAGGGTAATTCCAAACTTGTAGAAGAAGAGGCGTTTTGCTCCGCAGACTTAGTAACAGAACGGAGCAATACGCACAGTGCTTGTTCAGCTCCACGTCCCACCCTCCCCCGTAATTGATGTAACTGGGCTAAGCCAAATCGCTCGGCATGTTCAATCAAGATGATGGTCGCATTTGATACATCAACGCCAACTTCAATGACCGTGGTGGTCACGAGAACATGGATCTGGCCTTTTTTAAATGCCGCCATCGTCGCCTGCTTATCTTTCGATTTCATTCTCCCATGGAGTAATCCAACATTCCACTCTCGAAATTCTTCTCGCTGCAACCGTTCTGCCGCCTCAACTGCTGCTTGCAGATCCAGTTTCTCAGAAGGTTCCACGAGCGGATAGACAATATACGCTTGTCGCCCGGCACAAACTTCTTGTTGAACGAAGTTATAGGCTCGTTCTCGCTCCTGAGCATCAAACAACAGTGTCCGTACTGGCTTTCTCCCCGGTGGAAGCCTGTCAATGACTGAAACATCTAAGTCGCCGTACACCGTCATCGCCAACGTGCGAGGAATCGGCGTGGCCGTCATGACTAAGACATCCGGAGGATAGGCCCCTTTCTTCCGAAGCTGGGCTCGCTGTACGACTCCAAACTTGTGTTGTTCGTCCACAATGACTAGGCCAAGATTTTTAAAACCAACTTCAGGTTGAAGCAGAGCATGTGTTCCCACTGCTACTTGAGCTTCACCTACAGCAAGCTGCCGAAGAGCTCTTTTCCGCGCTTGAGCAGACTGTCCTCCCTTGACTCGGACAATCGTGATTCCTAATTGATTGAAATACGGCTTAATGGTCAAAAAATGTTGCTCACTTAACACTTCAGTAGGAGCCATCAACGCCGCCTGATATCCAGACCCGCAAGCCGTCACAATCGCATGAAGGGCAACTATTGTCTTTCCTGACCCAACATCTCCTTGAAGAAGGCGGTTCATTGATGTGGAACCAGCCATATCCGCATGGATTTCTTGGATTACTCGTTCCTGTGAATCCGTGAGTGTAAATGGCAAAAGAGCTTGAAAATCGTTAACCACTTGATTATTCAAGGAAAATTTAATTCCACGAGATTCGGATTTGATCACTCTTCGACGGACAGCCAACGCAAGCTGAAGAAGAAGCAACTCTTCGAAAGCCAAACGTTGATGTGCAGACGTTGTGCCATGAGTCAGCAACTCCACATTGTCAGAGTGTTCCGGAAAATGTAGTGCGGTCATTGAGGCTTTCAGTGTGGGCAATTTCAACTTCCCCAAAAGTTCAGATGGGAGAATCTCTTCAATGGCATCGCCATAGCGTTCATAAAGCCCTATCAGAATATGCCGAAACTGCCGCGTGGTCATCCCTTTCGTTTCGTGATAGACCGGCACAAGACGACCAATCCCGTTACTCGCCTCTCCTTCATACCGGACAAGTTCATGCTGAGGGGCCCGCATAAGGAGAAAAGTGCCTATTTTTTTTCCCGGAGAGACCTCGCCGTGTAAAAGCAGAATTGTTCCTGGCACAAACAGTTGTTTTAAAAAAGGTTGATTGAAAAACACGGCATTGAGGAATCCAGTTCCATCATCAATCGTAACGGTCACAATCACCAACCCCTTTCTTGAGGTTCGTCGTAATTGACAATCCGTCACGCGGCCGCTCACCGTCACGTGCATCTCAGGTCGAAGCCGATGAATGGGTACAATGTTTGACCAATCCTCATACCGCCACGGGAGGAACCAAAACGCATCTTCAACCGTGACAATACCTAATTTTTCCAATAGTCGCGCTCGACTTGGCCCGACTCCTTTTCCAAATCGAACAGGAAGATCCCACAAATCTTCTTGCGAAGTTCCAGACAACTGATTCAATTTTTCTGTTTTGAAGGAAACTCTAGCTCGCAAGAGCTTTCTGTCCCCTGTAACGCCGCCATGTTGGACGGAAGAATGCAATCCGCTCAAAATTTTCTGAGCCTGAGAGATACGAATATTTCGCTCTTGCTGCGTTTGAAGCATGTCGTAATCAACCAATAATTGCCTCAGACACATCAATTCAGCTTCAAGGTGTGTTGGAAAGATACTCCGGCCTAATATTTCAAAGATTTGATGGGAGATTTCAGTCCCAACCTGCCGGTTCCCAGGGAAAGGTTGGATTATTTGAGGAGCGAGAGGAGAATGCGGAAGTGAATCTGTCAATTGCTTGAGCAACGTCTGCCAAGCCTGATACAAGTCTATTAGCCCTACCGCTTCCCCTTGTCTCACCATGGCAATTGTATGATAATCATCTAATGTATCAAAATAGACCAACGGTTCCCTTGTGACTTGTCTTCGACCGGCAACCTATGGTAACAAGGACGTTTGTTCCTCACAACTATTACCAGAGTAGGAGAGTTCGCCATGGCCTTTGCCTGTGAAATATGCGGAAAACTTCGGCAAGTTGGAAACAACGTGAGTCAC
>BQIU01000195.1 GCA_021603905.1 Nitrospirales bacterium | reverse complement strand
TGCTGATGCAACAAGCACATGGTCTAAGCTTCTTCGAATGGTAATCCACCATGGATTGGCTATGAACGGGCTCCCAAGAGTGTTGGCCGCGTGTGGGTCGCGTAGTAGTGAGTTAGAGGCTATTCCCCGTGTGTTATCAATCGCCAATCCTTCCGATTCGCTCGTGCTGGCATTATCCTCTCGGTAGAACCTTCCTCACTGTTGTTCATTCTTTATCTCGGGCTTTTTCATGTGCGTTGCTAAGTGTGGTCGTTGGCTTCGGCTGGAGTAGGTAGTCTTCGTTTGCGAGGGATTGAAAAGATCATGTCGACACTCTTACGGACATCTGCTGTTTTGGTTGAGGATGCTTCACCTGGATTATCAATGACCACGATGCTCGATGGCATTGTCCGACAGGTCTATCGAAAGGACTCTGGTTTTACGGTGCTGCAGATCGAGACAAAGGTCGCAGAAGAGGATCAAGACTATTTGGTCATTACAGCCGTTGGTCGAACACCTGAACTCCCACGTGTGGGACATCGATATACGCTCACGGGACAATGGACAACTCATTCAAAGTATGGAAAGCAGTTCCATATTGAATCGCTGACGAAACCATTGCCCACGACGTCGGCAGGGATTGAAGTCTATCTAGCATCCGGCATCTTCCCCGGAGTGGGCCCAGTCTTGGCGAAACGAATGGTTCAGAAATTTGGAGACCTCACACTCGATGTGATGAGAACGCAACCACAGCGTCTCTTGGAAGTATCCGGAGTCGGTCCAGCGGCCCTAACCAAGATGATGAGTGAGGCGATGGGGCAACTGGGCCTCGTGAGTACGGTGAGTGATCTTTGTCGACTCGGTCTTACCCAGGCGCAGGCTGCGCGAACGCTACAAACCTTCGGTACTGATGGGTATCCCATGATTCGGGATAATCCTTATCGACTCGTGGATGTGTGGGGTATGGGGTTTCGCAAAGCTGATGCAGTGGCGAAAAGGCTGAATATTCTACCAGATGACGCTCGTCGCCTTCATGCTGCAATCAAGTGCATCCTTGATTCTCAAGGTTCGCAGGGGCGGGTGTGCACGCCCATTGCCGTTTTGCTGAGCCGACTTGCGGATCTCTGTGATCTCGATGTGACGGTTCTGGAGCGTTGTGTCGATGACTGGATCAAACGACGTTGGATTGTCAGAGAAGATGATTATGTCCTGGCTCCCGCCATGGTCGAAGTACAGCGATTGATCGAAGATACGTTCGGTTACGTGATTCGGCGTCCTGCTCTGCGAGAGACGGAAGTGTCACTCAATGCTTCGTCTCAGCGTCTAACGAGGGAGCAGTGTCTTGCAGTGAAACGAGCACTGGCCTATCCGCTTTCGCTCATTGTTGGAAGTGATGGGGTCGGACTTTCTCTCTGTCTTCGGGCTATTGTGGACGAAGTCAAACAGCGAGATTTGAAGCTGTGTGTGGCCGCTCCAACTGCAGCGTTGGCGTCATTTTTGGATGACGATGATCAGCCTTGCGCGGTGCCTTGGGACGACTTTCATGAGTACCAGAGGAATGGGCAACAGGGACCCTTGAAAGACGTGGAGGTCTTAATCGTTGTCAACGCTGAACAATTAGATTTCGTTCGTGCGGCGCACGTATTGAAAACATTCGATCGTGAACGAATTCGAATCGTGCTCGTGGGGGATGATCAGGAAGTCCCCTTATCAGATCCCGGTCATGTCTTTCGGGCGTGTCTTCAGGTCGGCATGTTTCCGGTCACTCGCATTACCCAAGTCGTCAAGAGTCAAAAGGATTCGGGACGGATAAGTCTTATTCGTCAGATTTGTGATGGAGATATGCCCAAGTGGGTTAGTGGATTGTTTGGTCAAGATTGCCTGCTTTACATGGTGAAGAGCCTCGAAGAGGAGAGACAGGCACTCTCAGGCCTTCTGGATCGTCTTTCGTTTACGCCAAAAGAGATTCAAGTTGTTGCCATCGGTCCAAAGGGGCCGCTGGGAACTATTTGGCTCAACCGATGGTTTCAGGATCGTTGGAACGCTCAAGCCTCGCCTCAACTCATGGGGTTTCGGATTGGAGATCCCGTCCGTAGCGTGCGCAGGAACCATGAGAAAGAGGTTCGTGTGATGGAAGAGGGAGAAATTCAAATGATTGATCCTCATTCAGCCTCGATGTGCGTGGTTTTTTCTGGGCGTGAAGTGACGTATCAAGAATGGGAGTGTGACGAATTGATATTGGCGTATGCGCTAACCATACGCCAAGCCCAAGTAGTTCGAAAGCCGTGCGCGGTGGTCATCCTTCCCCCACAGCCTTGTGATTGGTTGACTCGGGAACGATTGCTCACCGCCTTACGTGTGGGTACGCAGTATCTGGTGTTAGTGGGGACTCCGAGAACGTGTAAAGCGACGGTGCGTAATACTCTAGGGGAGGAGAGGACTTTATGGTTCGTTCGTTACAAAGAGGCATCTGATGAACATACTCGCTAGTGTTGTACTCGCTGGAACCGTTGGTATCGTCTGTCAGCAACCGACAGATTTAGATGGGCATGTTGTCCGAATCCCCGATTCAGTTCAATGGGGCATGCATGATCCAGTCGACTGTGTGTGGGGTAAGGCTCCAGGTTTCCCAGTATCACATGCTGGGGAAGAAGTAGCTCAGAAATCTCAATCTAAGCAGTCCGCAACTCAGGATCCTCTTACACCATGTATATCAGAGAGTCAGATGCTTCGGGAGACGCTCTATTTTGATTTTGATTCAGCCTATCCCTTGCCTTCTGAGCTCGTAAAGTTACTGCCCTTAGTCCAGGAGCACATTCAAACCATGACTGTACGAGGATTTACTGACCGGCATGGCCCTCAACCATTGAATGATCGACTTGCACGTCATCGTGCCGATGCCGTTTGGACGGGCTGGCAAAAGTTAGGTGGACCAAGTGTCGAACGTCAGTTATCGGGAAAAGGGCTCTGTTGCTATCGCCATGATACTGATGATGCAGCGAATCGGCGCGTGGAGATTACGGCCGTCGTGCGGACACGATGTCCGTCGGAAACTATTCACAACACGGAGGTGGCTAGCCCAGGAAATGACTGATTGAGGGGCGCATTCGGTTTGGAGTTGTTCACGATGATTACCCATTTCACACAAAATGGAGAACACCCATGACACACTTCATGGACTCACGACGGTTCTTTCGTGGACTGTTGGGGTCATTAATGATCGTGATGTTGGTGGTCAGTGAAGCCTGGGCTGGTGGGGATAGCACGTTTGCCCCACTTGTCACCCTGGTGCAGGGGTGGATGCAGGGTTCATTAGGAACTCTGCTCGCATTGGTTGGGGCGCTCTTTGGCTTGGGCGCGGCCATGGCCTCAAGGTGGAGTGGACTCGCGATCGGCTTTGGCGTTGCCGCCGGTGCGTTTTACATTCCGGACATCATCCCGGTGATCACCACGGGCACCATGTAACTTCAACCCGGGGGCGAGCGTGTCTTGCCCCCGGC
>BQIU01000194.1 GCA_021603905.1 Nitrospirales bacterium | reverse complement strand
ATACGCGGTGGTCTGTGCACCGATGCCCCAGATTTTTTCAACAGGGAGTTTCTGCAAGTACTGATGAATGCCCCATCCGGGAATACAGGTAAGACCTGATGGCTTCTTCCATTTCGACCCAAGCTTGGCCACGACTTTGGTGGGCGCTAGTCCCACAGAAAAGGTAAAGCCGAGTTCCACATCGAGCGCCTGTTTGATCCGAGCGGCAATCTGTTGATACGACCCCTTAAGCGGGCGTTGGAGCCCCGTGATATCGGCAAAACATTCATCAATACTGTATTCTTCGACTTCCGACGTATACCGTCGCACGATAGAAAACATGCGTTTCGACAGGAGACTATAAGTTTCATAATCAGAGGGCAGGAGTACCACCTGAGGACACACGCGTTTGATGTCTGAAACCCGCATGCCCCGTGTGACGCCGTACGCTTTTGCTTCATAACTCATCGATGCGGCAATCCCCCGTTCTTTTCCTGTCACGACCGGTTTTCCTTTGAGCGCGGGATCACGCGATTGTTCAACGGCTGCAAAAAATGCATCGCCATCGATATGCAAAATCGCTTTCGGCAGATGATGAATGGTAAGTGGGGGCTGCATCTCAGTATTTGCGAACGACTCCTGTGACAATCGCGGCAATCCGTATCTCTTCCTTCGGGACAATGGGTTGATACTTTTTATTGGCGGGTTCCAAGGTCACTTTTCTCCCTCGTTTACGATAGGTTTTCATCGTCCATTCCCCATCCACCTCGGCTATCACAATCTCGCCAGATTTCGCCTGTTCACGTCGTTCCACCAACACCAAATCGCCAGGCATGATGCCGGCTTCAATCATTGAATCCCCTTTGACCCGCAACATATAGGTGGCATCCTTGTTCTTTACGAGATAGTCTTCGAGACTCAGCGTATCCAGGAGTTCTTCTTCGGCCGGCGAAGGGTAGCCCGCAATCACGGTGCCTAGCCATGGAATCTCGTGAAAATATTTGGTGGGCAATAACCGACCGCGTGCATCTTTGGCTAAGCGGCCTTGCTCGACAAGTTTATCGACAAGTTTGAACGCGGGACTCTTTGATCGATAGCGCACCAGGTGTGCAATCTCTTGATACGATGGCATGCGGTGATGCCGACGATAGAACGCCACAATTTTGGCAAAGGATGTCGCTGGGGTTCGCATGGGGGAGGCATACTAAGAGAACGATCGTTCTCCTGTCAAGAATGGTGGGAAAAGCCTAAAGAAAACAACGATCCAAGCTTGATTTATAAGTTAGATCCTGTATGCTTTCCCTTTTCCATCTGATGGAGGTAAGGAATGATAGAAACAGCAGCGGCCCTTGAGTCGATCAAGAAGGCTGATGAGGCAATAGGCGTCATCGGAAAACTCGTGGCAAAGCTAAAGGCGCAGCCGGATTTAGCTGCGCTAAAACTCGCTGAAGCCCTCGACGAGATCGGAAAGACCTGGCAGGTTATGGACAAAGCAATAACTCAATTCTTGAAACTCGGCATAGATAGCGATGCAATGGAAAAGGGTTCAGAGGTCTTGTTGAGAATTGAGGGCGGAGGTTTGCTAAACGAAGTTAAAGATGGACGAGGGCATTGTCATATTATCGGGAACATCTTTTATGAATATCTTGACCGGTGGTTTGAACAAGTTCTGAAGGGCGCAGAACTCGACTCGATTCGTCAGGTATTTAACATGCTAAGCGAAGCCGATGATGACGTGTTCTTGTACATGGAAATTGTCGCCGCGCAACTACAGAGGGAGGCTACTGAGGTACTCAACATGGTCAGTACTGGTAAGGTCAATGAAGCAAAAAGTAGAGTCCTGGCCTTTCGCAAAGAGTTACAGCCCCTCAGGCTAGGAATGTCCGGAACAATGCAGAAACTTTACAATCTTAAGAGCGATTTCATTCAAATCTCGGGCGTAGCGTAGTTGGTGTCCATCACTTCTTCCTGTTTCGGAATCGTTGGTTTGCCACGGCGTAGTAGAAAGCTCAATTAAGCTTACCCCCACGGGTACACTTCATTCCAGCAGGTGATGCTTCACCTCTCTTTTTTCGACTAAGCCAAAATGTAACCAAGTGCCCTATTCCGATACATCCAATCGCCATTCATAGTAAAATCCTTTCATGTGTGGCCGCTACACCCTCAGAAAATCAGAAATGGAGTTGGTCGTTCGACAAACTTTCGTGAAGTCGAAGATCAAACCACGGTTTAACATCGCTCCGAGTCACCAAGTTCCAGTTGTCCGCATGAATACGGAAGGCCAAACGGAATCCCTCACGCTGCACTGGGGATTGGTACCGTCCTGGGCCAAAGAGGCAAAATCGAGTTACAGCATGATCAATGCGCGGGCGGAAACCGTCAGGACCAAGCCGGCGTATCGCGGCCCGTTTAAAAAACGACGCTGCATCATACCTTCAGATGGCTGGTTCGAATGGCAAAAACAAGACAAAGGACCGAAGCAACCGTATTTCTTTCACTTTCCCGACGATGAACTCTTTTTCTTCGCTGGCCTTTGGGATTATTGGGAAGGAAAGGACGGGGAGGAACCCATCACCTCATGCTCGATTGTAACCACAGATGCGAATGCAATTGCTCAACCAATCCATCACCGCATGCCGGTCATTCTGAATTCAAATGATTATGATACCTGGCTCGATCCTGCTTTTGAGGATATGGCTCATCTCGAACAACTCCTGATTCCGTATTCATTGAACAATCTTACCTGCTATCCCGTCAGTGTTGTAGCCGTCAATAATGCACGGCATGATGGGCCCAATTGCATCGTCCCTCTCGAGTAGCAAGTCATACATCTAGAGACTGTTCTTTCCCTCTACAACCTATTCTCGGTTTTTAGATTGGAGTGGAATCTTGTTAAGAGCCTGTTGAAGATGAGTCAGAGGGTTAGAAGGGTGAGAATCGGTGGGCTTTTCTGGTGTATCGACTAAAGGATCTTGAGATACTTCATGGAGACGAGTTGGTTGATGAGAGGCCAATGGACTCAAGCGTGAGGTTTTTGAAGACTTTGTCAGTCTGGATTTCGCTGATAGTGCATCTAAGAGAATATGTTTAATCACATGATTGCGTTGTTTTTCTGGAATAGCTCTGATGAGCTTGTTTAGATGCTGATCCAGTGGGTTGTGCTTTGAGAAGTACAAATAGAATCGATTTCGCATGCGGCATCTCGGTTGTTGGTGGTATGTCCTTGAAATTTAGGTTGTCATGCTCGTCGGTGTCTTCTCATCTTTCTGAGGTTCCTCGTTATCATTCGCATGTTGCCAACGGGCATATTGCAAATAGCCTTTCACATTGGCAAAGGCCGCGTCCTGTAAGAAGAGCGCATTTGGGTAGAGTGCTTGGAAATCCTGTTGAAGGAGGGCGCTTCCTCCTCCACAAAAGATGATCTCATCAAAGTCTGATGCCTGTTCATCCCACAGGCGAGTCATCTCCTGCTGAATCTTTGATACGAAGTCCGTGCGATCTGTTTTGAGGATGTCCTTGATATCCTCATGATTGAGCGTAGCGCCTCGTACG
>BQIU01000193.1 GCA_021603905.1 Nitrospirales bacterium | reverse complement strand
CCAGGCTAAACGGCGTCAACAAGCCCCGAAACGGGAGGTGAAGGGAAACAAAACGAGGACCTGAAACAAGAAGCCCACCTCAAAAAACTATTCGAGAGACCAACCCCCTCAATTCAGAGGACTTTTGCAGAGGGTTCTATATTTGGTCGTCCTACATCGTTGACAGTACGCCACCGGTTTGTCAAAAAGTCAAAGGCGTGGAATTTCCCCATGTTGGTCAGAACAAGGAGATCTCCGGAATCCGGATCAGCGGTGATAATTGCTCCCGTTTGCTGTCCTGCGTTGACATGAAGGGCAGAAGGCGCGTCGGGTCGTTGGACTACTGTTCCCGTTTGGTCCATTGTACACCATCTTCTTGGAGGAGTGCCGCTTGAAGTGTTGCCTCCTCCAAACGCCAATTCTCCTCGCAATGGAAGATAGGTTGCAAAGGTGTGGTATACACCGGTGGTCCCGAAACAACTCACCTTTTTCGTTATCAAACTCCAATTGTCGGTATCGGGATCGTATTCGCGAATGTTGCCCGAGGTTCCATCCGCGATAACCCAAGTGCCGCGCTCTGGAAAATAGTCTAGCGATTCAGCGACGTTGCCGGTGTTGGAGGTAAGACTGACGAGCTGCCAGGTATTGGTGGTACTGATTGTCTGACGTATGGTTAGATTATAAAACCTAGTCATTGACGGCGTTAATCTAATGTAGCCTAAAGTTCCCGTGCCAGCATCAAGCGCGTTATGATTGTATCCATGACTCCACGTGGCATGAGGAAATCCTGGTATCCGCCCCCCTTCTTTCCATGAGTTAGTCCCATCGTCATACACATGGAGTTTACTGGAACCAAAACGGGCTGCCGCCATGAAATAGACGCGACGGGTAACGGGATCCCACGTGCCTTCTCCCATTGCGTCAAGCGTCGAAATGCTACTGTTTTGACGGAAAAAACTGGCTGGTGGGCTTGATAACTGTGCCCATGTGCCGGGAGCCACGTCATCAGCGGCCGTACTCAATTCTGTGGCGTGGGAGTGAATCGGGGACAAGAGTCCAACGAGGAGACTGCTGAAAAGCACGATGATAGATAAAAAAATCATGATATTGTTCCCTTCTGCGGAACGGCGGGATGAATGCTTCTATCATGTCGCGGGATAGTCTAATCCACCAATCGCCATTGCTTAGGAATACATGATTAAACATATGAATGCCTCGTCTATTTTTTAGAATGAAAAAACAATACAATTCTATATTTTGGCCCCTATCAAGGTGTTCCACGATATGTAGGCTTTATAGGTCTCAGTATGACATCCCAGGACAATTTATTTGTCAATACTACAAAGTACGTAGTATTCGTGTTGCTTGATTGCTGAATGGCAATTCGTGTGGTCATGCGAAGGTCGCTTTGTTTTGAATGCCATTGTCGCCATCTGTGTACCTATGTGGGAGAATGCGTTCATTTTGCGACTGGCCGGATGAACTATCGCCTAGAGTTCTCTTTCTGATTGAACTAGACTTGGACATCTTTAACCTATTTGTCAGATGGCATATGGAAAGATCAACGTTGAAAGTCCGTGAAGAATGCAAGGCCTTCCACCCTATCGTGTCCAAGCCTATTAGCTTGCATGCAATTGGATTCGCTATGGGCACAAGAAATTTATGACATAAAACCATTTGCCTTTTTGGATAGAAAACGAGTTGCACCAAGGGAGTTGAGGCGAGCGTAAGGACGAAGAGACTGATGCACCGAATGCGAGAGATGATCTATGTCGAGAAGACAATTCGATTTAAAAACGAATTCGTTCCCGTGGACGCATGGTTACCTTGATAATCTTGGATTGGTCCAGACGAAGATGGCTCAATGAGGATAAGAAGGTGTGTTTCGGTTCTTGCCGTCTCGTCATCCTACGCTTGCTTAAGATGACCTGCGGAGACGAACGCTAAGACACCATTCGCACCCACTCTCTGTGTTTATGACAGTGACTTCCAACGAGCGGGTTGTCAATGGAATGTTGATCGGCCCTACTGTGCGGCGTAGAAAAATTCTTCCTTAACAATTTTATCCTCTTCAACAGTATACAGCCCGATTTCTTCAATCGTCATACGTTTTCCCGTGTGCTTTGGTGTGACCTCAAACTTAAATAATACGGCAAAACGATTTCCGTGGGGAAAAGGCCCAGACACTTCCCCATCATGGACTTCGTGGTTTTCGACCCACCAAGTATTTTTGCCTTTTATAGCGTCGATTCCGGTTTGAGTCTGTTCCATGCCGGGCATTGCACAGGCTTCGATACTGACAATGTTAGGGCTATAAAACTTTTCAATGGCATCCATATTTTTACCTTGTTTGCAAAGCGCAACGAGTTCTTCTCCGATTTGAGAGGCAGACATGATTATGAGTCCTCCTTTTGTGACATGCGGACAAACTTCATCGCTCGTAATCCGTTTGGTGTTCTGGGTATCTCGGAATAAGCATATGTTCTGACAGTGCTTCTTTGACGAGATACGATTCACGCTTGCGCGCCGGAGCGCTACAGCGCGCAGGCAAGAACAACGAATGACGTTGTTAATTGAGTGAGCACGACCCCGGACCGCGCGGATCCCCGCATGAACCGCAAGCTTCTGGGTCTTCTCCCATGGCATATCCTCCATCACTCCCACCAACGGCAAACGCCGATAATTGCTTCTCCAGATTCTTGGCCTGGCAATTCGGACATTCAGGAATCATGGATCCCTGGACAAGAGAGTCGAAATGATGGGAACATTCCTGACAAATGTATGAGAATATTGGCATGGGCTCGAGACCTCCATTTTTATCATCGTAGAGGATATTATAGGTAAGGCGCTTTGTCGCTGACAATAAGAAGAACTTGCCTTCAATCTATGGATATTCGAATTAAGGGGATGAATGTATGTATCATGAAGACAAGACATTTACCGTATCATTTAGTTTAGAAGCACATTTTCCTGATGACTATGAGGGCGATGAAGATGAGCAAGCCTGGCTGCACGACTGGGAATCGCGAGTTATGCCGGATGTCGTCAAGTCAATCTTTACCACGCTGAGAAAATATCCTTCGTGGTCTGCTCGCGTGCGCAATCGTGGGATTGCGCCAACAGAAGCGATTGAAATTGCATTAATCAAAGATTACACCAAACCTGTCAATCATTGAGGTTGCGAATGAAGTTCTTCTTCCGATTCTTCACGAGGACTCAACTCTGGAGCATCTTGATTATTCTGGCGGTTCAACCGGTGTTGGCACAAAATCTTGTATACACACCGACGGCGAGTACTCCTGTGGGACGGACGCCTCAATCGATGGCCACGGGAGATTTTAATCAAGATGGGTTGCTCGACATTGTCACGGTGAATAGTACATCCGATGATGTCTCTATCCTTTTGAGTAATGGGAACGGAACCTTTCGTTCGGCTGTGTTTTTTGGCGTCGGCAAAATTCCCATGGCTGTGGCGACGAGTGATCTCAATGGTGATGATCTGTTAGATCTGGTTGTGGCCACGAGTGGGCTTGATCAGATCGTCGTGTTCTTCGGGCAAGGGACTGGAGTATTTACCAAGGCCGGGAGTTATCCGTCAGGAAAAGGTAC
>BQIU01000192.1 GCA_021603905.1 Nitrospirales bacterium | reverse complement strand
CGGATAACGGTCAGTGCAATTATTGACCCTCTAGTAAAACCCTAATATCCATGGCACAAAAATCTTTAGAGGTATCCCCTTTCCTTGTACCACGAAGCTGTTCGGTGAATACCTTCTTTCAAGTTAATCTTTGGTTGATAGCCGAGTTCCTTGATTGCCTTAGAAATATCAAATGCTCTGTTTTTTTTAAAGAAATCAATACGCCTCCGATATAGCGGCGGTTCAATGCCAAATGGTTTACAAATAACTTCACAAGCAAAGCCTGCTGCATACACGGGCCATAGAGGAAGACGCAATCCTGGAGGCTTCACCTGCAACTCATCGGCAATCATGGTAACCAGTTGATTAAGTGGAATATATTCTTTTCCACCCAGAATATACGTTTTCCCAATGGCCTGTTCTGATCGACTACACAAGATAATCCCATCCACGAGATCATCTATATAAGTAAAGTGATAGTTCACCGTCCCAGCTCCGATCATGACAAACCGACGACGGTGAATCGCTCGAAAGAGTTTGAGAAACCGCATGTCTCCCGGGCCATAGATTCCGGCAGGACGAACAATGGTCACCGGCAAATGACCATCCTTCATGTAGCGACGCGCAATATCCTCACCCTGCAACTTTGTTTCTTGGTAAATATCTCCAGGACCAAATGGAGCTTCTTCAGTAGCTGGTGATGTAACAACATGCCCATGAACGCCAACCGTGCTACAATGCACAAACCTCGACACACCACATTCAATCGATGCTTTGAGTAAATGCTCAACACTCTCCGCATTCACTTTTCTAAATACTTCAGGGCCGACTCCCTGCTGACGGAATAATGCTGCAATGTGGAAGACAATGTCGACACCATCCACTACATTCCGAAACGTGTCAGGATCACACAGATCACCCCTCACAAGTTCAACATTGAGTTTCTCTAATTCGCTGGCGCGAGTCTCTGGTCGAACCAAACTCCGAACGTGATAGCCCTGCCGGACCAACTCCGCACACAAATGGCCACCCGTAAAACCTGTTCCCCCCGTAACAAGAACCTTCACCACTCACTTCCCATCGGACAGGTTATTCATACAACAAAATAAACAAGCGAGAGAGCATTCCATACAAGACAGACTGTCAAAAACAATTTTAACCTCGAAACGTTAGCTACCTGGCACTTTCGGTCAAAGCCTCTTGCCAGCTCTTTGGCATATTTTTCAATATCTCAACTCCCTCGAACGTCTTTCCTCGCTTTGCACCGACCTTTTTAGCCCATGCCGCCATCCTCAGCACGCCATCATCCAAGCTCACTTTAGGGGCATCACCAAACACTTCGTGAAGCTTTTGATGACTTGAGAATGCATGCAGCACCTCATTTCGTGCATCTAAATATGTAATCTTCTTCTCGCACTCCATAGCCCCTGCAACAATCTCAGCTAACTCATTGACGGTATGCGGGGTTTCAGCACCCACATTGAACACCTGGTTCAACGCCCGCGAATTAAAGGGAGAACCAGCAATAATCGGAGCCACATCCTGGATATAGGAAAATGCTCGGCTCTGCTCTCCATCTCCAAATATGGTCATCGGTTGCCCCTGCATCAGTTGATTCATAAAGATGCCTACAACATTCCGATACCGATCACCGATATTCTGCCGTTCGCCATAGACATTATGAGGTCGAAACACCACATAATCGAGACCAAACATCTCATGACTTGCTTGCAAATCTTGTTCAACGGCCAATTTGGCAATACCGTATGAATCTTCAGGAACCGGAACCATGTCTTCAGTCATCGGTAACTGATTCTGCCCATACACGGCGATGGATGAAGTAAATACCACGCATTTGACCTCATAATTGACGGATGCATTGATGAGATTAATACTTCCAATCAAATTATTCTCATAATTGAATTTTTTAATGAAGTGACTTAATCCCTCCGCCGCATAGGCGGCAAGATGATACACATAAGAAAATTTGTATTTTGTGAATAACTCATGAATCAACTGAGTATCCACAATACTCCCTTCAACAAACTCTGCCCCCTCAGGAACATTTTCGCTGAATCCACCACTCAAATCGTCCAACACCACAACATGTAAGCCACGTGCAATCAATTCATCAGCGACATGCGAACCGATGAACCCTGCCCCACCAGTAACAAGTACCGTATCGGCCATGGTTTTCACCCTCCCTTCAGGCAATAGGCGCGACCCCTGCATGTTTCCCGTAGACTTCCCGCAACTGATATCCAACAGCTTCCCACGAATACTCTGACGAGGCTTTTTGATAACAATTTGCCCCAAGGTCCTGCGCTCGTTCATGATCGAGTAAGAGTTCCACAATCATCTTGGAAAAGGTCACGAAATCATTATTGGGGGCATAGACCCCTAAATTCCCTAAGATTTCTCGATTGACCGGATTATCAAACACGACACATGGAAGACCCAACGCCATGTACGTAAACAATTTTAAATTCGCTTCGGATGACGACACTTTTGGGGAAACGGAGATTCTTCCCAACGACAGATATCGAGGAGCATCGGCATACTCAATCTTTCCGGTAAAGATCACTCGATCCGCAAGTCCCATTGCGATCGCTTTTTTCTGATATAATTCTTCAGGAAAACCAATAATCAAAAATTTAGCCGTCGGAACTTCCTTGAGCACTAACACAGCCATATCCAATAACAAATCAATGCCTTGGTATGCCGTCAACACACCGATAAACACGACAACTTTATCATCTGGAGCAATTCCGAGTTTTGTTTTCAAGGCAAGATCCTCAGGCTGACGAGAGAACACTTCCAGATCAACACCATCTCCAATCGTTGACACATTCGTCACCCCGAACGCTTCTGTGACCTGTTGGGCCGTACGAGAGGCACTCGTGATCAAATGACATGGCATGGCATTGACCTTTTTCTCTATCCACCGCACAACAGTTGCAAGCCATGTCCAACGGGGGAGAAACCCGTGATCAAGGACTTCTTCCGTCAAACTTCCCTGCAAATCAGCAACCATGGGAATTTTGTACCACAGACTCGCAAGTTTCCCGATCACAATCCCTTCATGCAAATGTGCATGAAGAATGCCAGGACGAAACGACCGACAGGCTTGAAACACTTTCCATAACAACAAGACATCAATATAGAACTTATGGATAGAAGGACCGGCGGAAAGTTTTTTGTACCAAGGAATCGTCATGGTTCGAATCGTGTCAATGCCGTCGATATCTCTTCCCAAATGATACGTACAGAGTTGCACAACATAGCCTTGACTCTTTAACGCTTTAATCTCGCCAAGAATCCGTACATGGCAGCCTCGATCCGCAAAAAATGGTGTGGGCGCGATGACAAGAATACGATTAGACGCTAGTTCCTCCGGCATAGACTTGCTCCTCTCCGACGAAATTCAGCATTTGTCTCATCCAATTCACTTTGGATTCTGCGTTCGTCCCATTTCATTTCTTTGGCCATCAACATGGCACATGTGTGGAGACATTCAGTGCCAGGATATCCAATCGTGCCGAGCCCCGTCCGTCGAAATACCACATCACTGAGCGTCTGAGCCATTTCTTTCCTTACTCCATGAACGACTTCCGCTTTGGTCAC
>BQIU01000191.1 GCA_021603905.1 Nitrospirales bacterium | reverse complement strand
CATGAGGACTTTCAACGCGATATCCCATGTGTCAAGAATACGAAAAATCATTGAATCGGCTATAACTGACCATGATTGACGTTTTATCTCACGTATTGGATCTCAACATTGTCCAAGTTGGCGGTTTATCGTTTCGGTATACCTGAAACGGCTATAGCTTGGCTGCCTTCCATTGTTCATAAGGAGCGATGTCTCTTATAATCTAATCGCATTCTCATTTATGACGTAGGGCAAAAGATTTCAGTGTTGATGAAAAACGGACGAACAAAAGGTGAAGCTGAAACGGAGATCTGGAATGCCGTGATCAAATTCGGGCAGGAGTTTATGGGCCGTGGCCCAATGGATGTCAAGGCGTTTATTTTACCCGATCTCGTATTAGTTCGCTTGAAAGGCATTTTGACCCAAGCAGAACGCCAGTTAGCGAAAAGTTCTGATGGCATTGAGATGGTGAAGGCTATACGCCAAAACCTTATTTCGCAGGGTCGTGAGAAGCTCTGTTCCCAAGTTAGTGAAATCACCGAGGGAAATGTGTCTGGTTTATTCACGGATATTGATACGAAAATCGGAGAACGAGTCATTGTATTTTCGTTGGATTAAGATTTAGAAGAATAATGCTCGCTTTCCTAAATGAAGGCATGCTGGTTCTTCTTTTTCATTTCCGATCAAGTTTGACACGTGAAACCAGATGGAAAATGCGTAATTTTTTTAAGAGCCTTTCATATCTTTGGCTTCTTCCGTCCTGCTTCTGGATGACTTGATAGGGGCTGATGTTGGTTGAGCCCCGTAATGAACAAGGTGGACTGCCGTTCTTTAAAGTCTTTCTCCATTTCATGGAGTTTGGCCATTGTAGTATGATCGACTAGGTACGTCTCTGATAAATCCAAGGTGATACGCGGTTCCGCTGCCAGTTGATCCAGCGTTTTCTTTAAACCAATCCACGTACTGAAAATAGCAGAGTCTTTGACCTTGACGGTCACGCCGCTTTGTTCATTTCGTTCAACGCTGATTTGAGGTTTGAAGAGAGATGTGGCGGGTGCGCCGTTTTTCAAATGCAGAATAAGATTGACGAAGATGCCAATGGCAATACCCATCAATAAATCCGTGGCCAGGACCCCGATGACGGTCGACACAAAAATGATGAACTGCTCTTTGCCCACATGATACATGTGGAGGAATTCTTGCGGGGACGCCAGGCGAAATCCGGTGAAGACCAACATTGCTCCAAGAGCGGCAAGGGGAATTTGATTGATGAGCCCGGGTAGTAGTGCTACAAAGAACAGCAGAAACAACCCATGGAAGGCGTTTGAAAACCGGGTGCGAGCTCCGTTGTCAATATTGGCCTTGCTTCGTACGATTTCCGAGATCATCGGAAGGCCACCAATGAAAGCCGCAATGGTATTTCCGACTCCGACGGCTAACATATCTTGATCATGGTTGGTTTTTCGTTTCCATGGATCAACGCCATCGATGGCCTTGGCGCTTAATAAGGATTCAATACTTCCAATGAGCGCAAACATGAGGACATACTTCCACCCCGTGGTGGTGGTGAGCCCAGAAAAATCAGGAAAGGTGATGGCGCTAAACATACTTTCCGGGACAGCAACGAGAAAGCTTTTGCCCAAAGGATAATCTTGGCCGTTAAACGAATACGTTCGTTCCTGCCCAAAGTCAAAATATATGGCAAGCGGGACGGTGACGAGCAGGACCATCATGGGAGCGGGAATAATTTTGATCTTGGGGTTTTTGATGAACAGGTAACTAAACATGATGATGAGGCTGATGAGTCCAATCAGCCCAACGAGCGGATTCATTTCCATGACAAACTGAGGGATTTTTGAGATCAACTCGAGCGGGTTACCCTCAGGGCTCACACCCAGGGCAATGGGAAACTGCTTGGCCATGATGATGATGCCTATGGCGGCAAGTAAGCCATGGACTGCTGAAGCTGGAAAGAATTCGCCTAAAATTCCAGCGCGAAACATCCCAAAGAAAATTTGAAAAATTCCAGCGGCAACCCCGACACCTAAGGCAAGTCTATAGGCTTGGTAGTCAATAGCTGGATCTTTTCCTCCGGTAAAGCCAAATTCGGTGACGCATCCAATTGCGATGACGATGAGTCCAGCCGCGGGTCCCTTAATTGTCAGTTCGGAGTTACTAAAGAATGTCGCAATTGTTCCGCCGACGATGGCGGTAAAGATTCCGGCGATAGCGGGGTAACCACATGCCAACGCGATTCCCAGGCATAGGGGGAGGGCAATGAGGAAGACTAGAAAGCCTGAAATGAGGTCAGCTTTCCAATTTTTCGGGAGCTCAGAAAGTATACCTCTGGGAACCATAGTTGCTTCTAACATTATCCTCAATTCTTGTTGTGATGGTCTGACAACTTCCGATCAGAGCAATGGTCTTGGATTGACGGATCTTTGGCGCTCTTTAGCAATGTGCCATGCTTGCCTTATAGAGCTGTGTGTGATTTGCGTTAGCTTCACTTTCTTGGCACCGTTTACTGAGACTATCTGGCGCAATGTGGCCATTCAACGTTCCATTATCAGTCATGTTCTCGGAGGTCAAATCGTCAAAACTTAATTGAATAGTGTGGGGATCATGAACAACATCTATCATGAAATTTGGCAAAAAAAACCAGTCAGGTTCATGGTGGAAATCACTTGAACATAAGACTGGTGTGTATGGAGCACTTGGCTTAGATGGATCATTCTACCCGAAGAAAATATAGGTACATTAATCTAGGAGATAATGCAGTTCCTAATATTGTCCTCAAGACTGAAAACCCATCGGCAGTTGAATTCCAGGCAACGCTAAGCACTATTAAGTTATACCAAAGTGTTGGAAGAGTGTATAGGTGGAGGAGTAAGTTTTCGCTTCAATGAGCGAAAAATATGCAAGCTTTACTAGCGGATATCGCCTTCTTGGTCGTAACTAACTGCTTTAGCCGTAAATATTAAACATCACAAGAACTGCAACAATCCCAATAACAGCTAAATCTAATAATGGTTCCATGTTGTGCCTCTCGCTTAGTCTCTAAATATTAGCTCTAATGTTAATTAGATACGTTCTTTACCTAAAAATAAGCAAAAATTGATCCAATTAGTTCTATGGAAAAATATTTTGTAAGTAATTGAATAAATTAACTTTATTTAAATTAAATGAAATAAAGTTTCTGTGTGCTAGAGCTTGAAGTGCAATTCCGCACTGATCGCATGGTGCGAAATCGCACCAGAATAATGCTTGGTTTAGTGGTGTGATCGGTTAGACTACGGGGTAGACGATGGTTTGAGCCCTAATTGAAGGATTGAGGCGGTGATCCAATTAGTTTCTGGGTTCTTTTAATGTGTATGCAGATTTAGTTGTTTGAGGTATACAGATTTTTTGAATGCTTGTGTCACCGGGTTAAGTGTTCCCTCTGAGTTTGACTTGTATTTTCTTTCCAAGCTGCTAAGGAAATGTGAATATTCTTGGCTATAGCCGTTTCAGTTATACCGAAACGATAAACCGCCAACTTGGACAATGTTGAGATCCAATACGTGAGATAAAACGTCAATCATGGTCAGTTATAGCCGATTCAATGATTTTTCGTATTCTTGACACATGGGATATCGCGTTGAAAGTCCTCATG
>BQIU01000190.1 GCA_021603905.1 Nitrospirales bacterium | reverse complement strand
AGGCTAAACGGCGTCAACAAGCCCCGAAACGGGAGGTGAAGGGAAACAAAACGAGGACCTGAAACAAGAAGCCCACCTCAAAAAACTATTCGAGAGACCAACCCCCTCAATTCAGAGGACTTTTGCAGAGGGTTCTATAATTAAATCTATTGGCCGAATGTTTGACGAGTTCCACAATGCTTTTCTAAGAAATAGATACAGAGCGGAGGGTAATCGATTAGACAAATATGTCGATCTTGGGCTGATTTGAAGAGTAAGGGCTATCTGAATTTTCTTCTTCTCTTTCTTTCTGCAACTCTTGTCGAGCTTGTGCCTCCAGTGTGGCCGTCGATGCTGCGACGGCTCGATCTTGGGAGGATGGGTCTGCTGGAGCTAATGCGGCCGATCGAATCTGTTGAGCTTTTCGAATCGTCGCTTCAGGGTTCCCTGGAACTGGAGATGTATCGATATTCACCTCTCCGCCGACCGCGTATTGCCGTCCATCCGGTCCTCGTTCATAGGTAAAGCTGGCCCCACCCTTCGCGAGTCCTCCCGCAGCTGCGCTATGAGCTTGCTCGTGAGCCCGAACTTGTTTGTCTCGCGCACGAAGTTTGGCCGTCTCTTCGCGTTCCCCTTCAGTGTCGGAAGAGGACAACCCATCTTTACGAGAATTTGAATTGGCTCGTGCTTCAGGTAGGTGAGCGGTGGAATGATACGGTAATGTCGTGGGCGAAATTTCCATTTAATACATCGCTTTATTCATAAACATGTTATCGGTTTATCGGTACTTTAGAGTGAAAACTCAATGAAAATTGGTGGATGGCATGTTGAATATGTTTAGTTGGCTTTGTTCTTGGTCGTTGTTAGATTGATGTGTAATGATGAGCAGGAATGAAGGTTAAAGAGATGTTCTTCGTTGGTCATATATGATAGGAAAATAGTGTCTGTTGTTGTAGGTTTGTGATTGAGGAGTCCTCATGCCATTGATCGATAAAAGATTTCAGGCCAAAAAATTTTGGTATCTTAAGAATATAAAAGTATTTGCTGAGTTGTCGTGGCAGGAACTTCAGGAGTTTCATCGCACGACACGCATGGCATCGTATCGAAAAAGTGAGATCATTTCCCTTTCTGGTGATCCCGGGGAGAATGTCTATTTATTGAAAGAAGGCCAGGTGAAAATTTCTAAAATGAATCAGGATGGACGTGAATCCACGGTAGCCGTTCTTGAGACTGGGGAGATTTTTGGAGAACTGGAAGCTTTGGGTACGGTTTTGCACGAATCGATGGTGGAAGCGGTTGACCCAGTGACTATTTGTGAAATTCAACGTGAAGTTTTTGATAGATACATACAGGCATATCCGGAGACAGGTGGAAAAACTTTAAAGTTTATAGGTGGTCGTTTGCAGCAGTTTGAAACCAGGGTGCGCGGTCTCGTCTTTAAAAGTGCTTCAGCCCGGCTTGCCTCACTGCTCTTGGAGTTAAGTGAGAAGATGGGAGAATTCGAACGTAGCGTTACTCAATCGCCAATTCGGTTATCGCATCATAGTCTTGCTAATTTGATAGGAGTTTCAGCAGAGACTGTGAACACTCTCATCGGACAATTTGCTCAGCATGGGCTTCTTGAGCAAGATCGCCGATATATTCGGCTTCTTGATAAGACAAAGCTTGCCAATGTGAGGTAACCGACTTATTCGGAACGCTATTTCATGTGGAGGATCGGTTGACATATTCCCTGATTGGTTATTAGCAGGAATGCGGAAGTTCTAACGCGATTGGGATGGTGAATGAAGTAAGTCTGCTATGAAAAGACTTACCTAAAGAGTTCTCATGCGATTTCGACGTAATTTCTGAATGACTAAGTCCGTTTGCTTATTTTGTTTTGTGATGGATCTGGCTAACTGCACTAATAAAAATGCCAAAAAGGCCAAGAGGTAAATGGTAAGAGTCGTACTTCCTTGCGAAGATTGCGTTTCGAAGATGGTTTGAGCATTCTTGATGACTTTATCGGCAACCGGCGCTCCACCTAAGAGAGTCATCGTGATGAGAGAACCTATGATCATTCCACAAAATAATTTAAGCATAACAGGACCTTTCTATTTTAAAGAGTGAAAGCCTGTGCTTACATCAACAAGCAAGGATAGTGAATCTTACCCGTCAATCTTCGAAGGAATAAATACCTCTGATGAGGTATCTCCACTTAACATTATGATGATAGAAATTTTGAACGTTGTACTAGGAAGATTGCTCAAGTGCGAGTGAAACTATTGAGAGAAATTCGCTGAAATTGCAGGGTTTGTTAAGGATGGCATAGGTTCCAGCATTACGTGCTCTCGCCTTATCTGATTCATCAAGGTTTCCGCTGAGCAGAATAATGGGAGGAATTGGAGTGTTCGATTTGCTTGATAGACGCTCAATAAATTCTAGGCCAGTCAAAACAGGCATTTTATTATCTGTGACAATCAAGTCAGCCTGTTCTGTATCTAACCATTCCAATGCAAATGCCCCGTTGAGCGATTCAATGCATTCCAGACCTTGTGATTCCAGAACTAATCGCAGGGCTCGCCGGGCGTCGTGGTTATCATCAACTAATAAGACTCGTTTCATTCGTGATGTTCTCAATTAAATATACACACCTATGATCAGGCTGTTATGACTTGAATCATCTATGTTTGAAAGACCAATATCTATTCCCCTTTTGGGGGATATGTGAAAAATTGGAGATGGCTCAGGTCCGTATGCGGCCCAAACCTTCTGTCAGTTTAACTCGTAGATCGCGTTAGGACGTAGAAGAGTCAAGGATCACCCACCCCTTCTCTTCCATGCATCCTGCAAAAGAGTAGGTTTTAGAGGAAAGGCCAGTTGTGCCTGTGCTTAAAATGGCCTCTTCGCATGCAAAACGATCCTGCTCAAAGTTCTGAGGGGATGCGCCGGCCTTATACCACTTATTTGGTCCGGACGAGCAACTTGCCACCAAGATAGAAATGGTCAGGACGTTGATGAGACAGATACCAAGTCGCAGGTTGCCCAATTAGATCTCCACTTTCTCCCGAACTGTTAAAGGTAAAGTAATTTTACGTCAGTCCTGCTTCAGGTTCAACTATACCGAATTCGATAGATTTTCAAATGAATCTCTGTCGCGATGGCTTGGTAGGGCAATAGAGGCAGTGATAACTCTCTTCGAAGGTTCAGCATTGTGCCATATGAACATGAATCAGAGGTGACTATAGTGAATCAAAATAGGTTCCAGTAAGGTGCCTGGGTCACGATTGTTCAATGGGTCAATGCCTTCCGTCTACCCACCATTTCCTTAAAATACATGTGAAGCATGAAATGGGGTTAGTTATAGGTGCCCAGGTGAATACGGTCGAGCAAAGGCCAAGCGTGACTGATGGGCAATTTATCGTGACGACGTTATCCTTATAGATGCCACCATTTTAGGTATTTAAGTAAACCAGCGAAAATATCAACATCAAACATGCAGAAGGTTATAGTCGCTTGGGTTATAGCGAATACACATACGTTCCAGCTCAACCATGAGGACTTTCAACGCGATATCCCATGTGTCAAGAGTACGAAAAATCATTGAATCGGCTATAACTGATAATGGTTGATGTTATATATCACGTATAGAATTTCCAAAGGGGCTGTCGTAGATAACGAAGACTATCTATGATGGCGTATGAGCGTAAAGCGTTGCAAATTAACGAAGAAAACGCAAAGAAAGCTTCTTGAGTTTTTTGTGTTGGAAGTCACGGCTCGTGCGGCCGCAGACCTTCTGGCG
>BQIU01000189.1 GCA_021603905.1 Nitrospirales bacterium | reverse complement strand
GCATTGGCCTTGTCCATAAACCCATACGGTCCCAACAGCATGACGGCGACTCCTAGAGCCCCCAACGTCAACGTTGATTTCATTGCACGTCCTCCGATGTAAACAGCTGGGGACTCACAGGGTCCTCTGAGGTTATTGAGTGATGGGACTCGATGGTCCGCAGGTTGTTGTTCGTCAGTCTCTTCGCAATCGCTTATAATGGGGTTTGAAGCGTTGGTGGGGCTGAGCAGAGTTGAACGGTGACTTCAGAATCAGCAAGGTCAGAAAAAGATATAGAAACAAGACGTTTGCACCGTTTGCACTTCAGTTCAACACCCTGACTGCCAAGTTTTGCCACCAATTGCCCGCACTCACAACGAGCTTCTGAGAGCTCTTGGCTAAATGCGGTTCCCTCTGGTGACTTTGGACTTACCTTCATAACTCGCGATAAATGTGAAAACTGTTACAATGCGAAATTGATTATGAGTACTATATAATTTGAAATTGATAACCATTATTAATATCTAAGTGCGCAAGAGTTTGTCAACCCTCGTCTTGTCTGATACAAGTCGTTGTTTATATAAATGAAATTGTGTAGATATCGTTTTATAGAGTCAGAGATGGGAGCCATTATTTGATACATGGATAGCCAATGGTAAAAAGTAGGAGAATGTCATGTTTTCATTTCACTTGACCATGTGCGGCAATAGATGGAAACTATGGACTGTTCCTTTAATAATAGCGGTTTATGGTCTTCTTCTTCCGTCGTGTGCCACAGTTGAGGGTCAGGCTGAAATGAGTGAAGAAGGCGAGCCTTCCATTGTATTTGGGCGAATTGAGGTGAACGAAATTGGACCGAATCCACGACAATTCCCTGCACGTGTTCGGTTCGTGGATGTCGTCCATGTGCCAACGCAGGATTGGACTCGTATCAAGATTAATCCGACGTCTCAAACATTTGCGGTATCGCTCAGCCCTGGGCGCTATGAAATGACTCGTCTTCAAGTTACTGAAGGGCCTTTTACGGCTCAGTCTTATTTGAGCGGGACCTTTAATATTGCGGCGAATGACGTCACGTATTTAGGAACATGGCAATTGAACGTCGATACTCCGCGAACTCAACGTATGATCACATTCGATGTCTCTGACGGCAGTTTGAATTGGGATGAGGTGTTTGAGAATTATCCGGCGATGAAGGGGAAGTCAGTCGTCAACGCGTTTCCGAAGCTGGTTGAGAACCAAGCTCGATTATATGCTGTGGCACCGAATCCAAAGTTGAAATACTTTTATCGCCAATAGGGTTGAGTCGAAACCCTATGTGCACATGTGAGGGAGGTCCGTTTTCTTATGACGGTGTTGTCACGCCGAATGTTCATCGTGAGAGTCGTCTTGCTCTTGGTCCTATTCGTTCTAGGGAATGCGAGTGTTGCACAGAGTGCATTGGTCAAGCGAAGCCAATATTTGATGGGAACGCTTGTGTTTGTGACTGGTGTGGCTTCTGATCATGCCATCGCTCAGCAGGCTGTGGATGCCGGATTAAAAGAAATTCGTCGCTTGGAAGAACTATTGAGCACCTGGATTCCCGAAAGTGAACTTTCTCGGGTCAATGCGGCAGCCGGCCAACATTCAATGAAGGTGAGTGTTGAGACCATAAACCTCTTGGAATATTCGTTAGAAATGGACCGCTTAACAGGAGGGAGTTTCAATATTGCCATTGGTCCTGCCGTGGATCTCTGGAATGTAAATGAGAACGGGAGAGTGCCGACGTCGCAAGAATTGGAAGCGGTACAGTCACTTATTGATTTGTCGCAACTTCGGCTCAATCAACAGGCCAGAACGGTTTCACTTGGCCGTTCCGGTATGCAGGTTGATGTTGGAGGAATTGGGAAAGGTTTTGCTGCAGATCTTGCAGCGGAGGTGATGACATCCGCTGGGGCCACGGCGGGAGTCGTGGCCATATCAGGAGATATCAAAACGTTTGGACGTATGCCAGATGGTCAGAAATTTTTATTTGGCATCCAACATCCACGAAAAGAGCAGGGAGCCGTGTTAGCCACGATTGAGTTGGAAAATGAGGCCGTGTCAACTGCTGGTGACTATCAACGATACTTCGAGCTGAATGGCATTCGCTATCATCATATTCTCGATCCTCAAACACTTCATCCTGCACGTTTGGCGCAGAGCGTCACCGTCATCGCATCGCAAGGCGTCATGGCAGATGGACTCGATACGGGAATTTTTATCATGGGCCCAGAAAAGGGCATGGCTTTGATTGAGCGGTTGCCGGAAGTCGAGGGGGTAATTGTGGATGCGGACGGAAAGGTAACAATGTCTTCTGGGCTGACAGATCGATTGAAAATCGAAACTCAGGTTAGAAATTAGTGACTTTATATCCGATTCAATTAACTTCCAATGGTTGACCTGGGTGATTACGGTGGGTTATTTGGATACCTTTAATGCCGACACTAAAAGGATTACTAAGTCGCTAATTTTGATTGCCCATCAGTAAAGCTTGGTCTTGGGAACGATCGTATCCACTGAGGCCATCTATGATCACCATATTGAATGACCATAGGACTTCTCAGTGAAGGTTGAACAGATATGACGAGTAGTGTGTTGTACGTTCATGGCCTGAGCACACCACTGGAACTTATTTGGATGTGCTATAATAATCCATGAACACCATGCCACATCTAAAAATTTTACGCGTAATATTAAAAAGGCCCCATAAGGGGCCTTTTCTCTATCTGGAACGACTGTCTCGTTAGGTGTTTGTTCAATAGCCAGATTTGTCTTTATCTTTTCCGTGATGCTTGTACCCGCCTGGATGCCCCTTTTTCCCCATACCGTCTGAGGAGTAGGCTTGCATGCGATCGTGTACGGCTTTCATGCGGTTTCGTTGTTCGTCGGTCAATACGGCTTTTGCATCGCGGCGGGCCTTGATAGAGGCCATATACAGATCGGCTTTCACGTTATGCATATCTTTAAGTTTTGATTCAATATCCGAGAGGTTCGAATCATCTTTCTTCAGCAGTTCGTGTAAATCTAAGTTGGCCAGTTCGACTTCGGCTTTCTTTTTGATTCGGGTTTTCTTGTAGGTTGTTTGGATGTCATGTAACTTGGCTTCCTGCTCATCGGTAATCGCCATACCTTCTTTGTATTTCAGCACATGCTGGATGAATTCACTGGCACTTTGATGGGCTCCGCCATGCTTCCCATATCCTCGTTTCCCATGTCCGCCACCGTATCCTTTGCCATATGGTCCATGTCCGCTGCTCATGCCATGACTTTTGCTTGAACTTCCATGATGTCCAGTGCCATGTCCTGAATAATTGGCCTTTTGATGTAGAGAGCCATGATCGTTCATGCCCATGCTGGTATGAGGATTTGCTTGTCCTGTATGGTGGCTTTCGTAGCCTTTTCCACTTGCATAAACCGATGAGCTCAACAGCATGAGCGTAAGACAGCTCGGCCAGATAACGGATACGAGTAACGCGCGTTTGATTGTCCAATGTGTCATACCTGTCCCTCCTTTAGCTTGTTGATTCAGTTGGATGTTCAAATAATACTGTATGGGTTGCGATTACTTCTAATGAAACCTTCAGGTCAATTGGATGAGAATGGTCAGATGGTTGCACACTATGAACGATATGCCCTGAGGCCAACTGGATTGCGTAGAGATGTTGTGATCCTCGAAATTGGCGGCTGATGATTCGGGCATGGCCGGTGGGGTTGGCAGTGATCTTGACATCGTCGGGCCGAATCATCACAAACACTTTAGGATTACCGCAGTAATTTCGTTGATTCGGAAAA
>BQIU01000188.1 GCA_021603905.1 Nitrospirales bacterium | reverse complement strand
TGTGCCTCTTTATGAACTTAAACGTTTATGAAAGATATGAAATGGAATTAAGGACTTGCTCAATTTTAAAAGGAGGTTGGTCATGGGTCACCTATCAGGTCGTATGACCCGTAATGGTAAAAAGGTGATGGCCGGTACGGCCTTATTTGCGATGGTGGGGCTCTTGCTGCTTCCCATCTTCATGGCGCTTCCCGCATTGGCTGCCGGCGGTGGCGGTGGGGCAGCTGGTGGGCCACCTGCTGACGTTGTCGCAGCACAAAAAGAGGCTGGAGAGGGTGAGGAAGGTGAAGAAGCAGAAAAGATTGAGACGGGTCGTGATGTCTACTACAAAATCGAAGGTCCGGCCGTGGGGATGCCCGCTCCCGTGACAGAGGACAACGAATCGTTTTATCCTCGATACAATTTTGAAAGCCGTGTTCTGCTTTGGGTTGCGAATCAGCAGCATCTGTATTACGGAAGTTTTGTGCTCGCCGTTCCAATTTTTTGTATGTGCATTGAGTTTGCTGGGATGGTGAGTAAGGATAAGGCCATGGCTGCAAAGTACGACAAGCTGGCCTATGACTTTATTAAGATTAGCTTGACCGCTTATTCCTTGACTGCCATTTTAGGTGGGATTCTCATTTTCACCTTCCTGACGCTTTACCCGGCTTTCTTTGGGTACCTTTCTAGCATTTTCCGTCCAGTCATGCACATCTATGCGCTGCTGTTTGTCGCTGAAAGCGCAACGTTGTACATCTACTACTATGGCTGGAATCAAATGAAGGAAGGAGTCATGAAGTGGATTCATCTCAGCATGAGTGTGGTTCTCAACGTCATTGGGACCGTTCTTATGTTCCTGGCGAATTCATGGATTGCGTTCATGATGTCTCCTGCCGGCGTTGATGAGCAGGGTCGCTATCTTGGAAACATTTGGCATGTTGTTCATACTGCCTTATGGAATCCTCTTAACGTTCACCGTATTCTCGGAAACATGGCTTTCGGCGGTGGAGTTGTCGCTGCCTATGCTGCTTATAGATTCCTTTCGGCCAAGACGGATGAGGACCGAGCCCATTATGATTGGATGGGTTATATCGCGATGAGCCTTGGTGTCGCATTCCTTATTCCTCTTCCGTTTGCCGGATATTGGCTTATGCGAGAGGTGTATGCGTATCGCCAACAGATGGGTATTACGCTCATGGGAGGTCTTTTGGCTTGGTTGTTTATTATTCAAGCCACGATGATTGGAATTCTCTTCCTGACAACTAATTATTACCTCTGGCAAGCATTAGGGCGGATGACTGGAGGTGAGCGCTTTCAGCGGTACATTAAGTATCTTGTGTTTATTCTCGTCGTCGGGTTGCTGGTATTTATCACGCCCCACACGATTGTGATGACGCCTGCTGAGCTGAAGGCTATGGGTGGTCAGCAGCATCCAGTGCTAGGGAACTATGGTGTGATGTCTGCGAAAAATGGTGGTATTAATGCCATTATCATGACCACAATTCTCAGTTTTATCTGGTATCAACGCGGGAATAAAATTCCTACGGTGAGTTGGTCGAAGTTTGGGAATATCTTTATGGGATGTTTCTTCCTGATTGGTCAGATTAATAATGTCTGGCTCGCATGCTATGGATATTTTATCCCAGCAAATGTTCGAATCGGCCTATCGGTACCTCAGGTCGCCGGTACTCTGTCATGCCTCTTCTTGATGACGCCACTGAATCTGGCAATGTTGAAAGGGGCTAAAGAATTAGGCCCTATTAAGTGGGGAACGATTCAACCAAGATCACAATATGCGTTAATCATGTTGGCAACCGCATTTACATGGATGATGGGTCTCATGGGTTACATTCGTTCATCTGTGAGGTTGTTCTGGCATGTCAATGAGGTCATGCGTGACAATTCTCCTTGGGCTTACACGCATACGATTGGTTTTGCTGCAAACGTGATCTCATTTAATGTGTTGTTCTTCTGGATCACAATCATGTTTGTCTTTTGGTTGGGGGCACTCGGCATGAAGGCTACTCCAGTTCCAGTAAAAGAGCCGGTACCTGGGACCCCTGCCACGCAACCAGCAGCAGGAAGCTAAGAAATTAATTTCAATGAATCCATTTCGCCGCCCAGGATTTAAGCCTGGGCGGTTTCCTGATGGAGGGTAACTAAGGTGTTAGAACTTATTGGTGCTGGATTTTCTCTCGGATGGCCAGTCTTGGCATTCCTTGTATGCTTGATCATTTACTTTCAAGCAACAATTTCAGATCCTGTGCAGAAGAAGAATGCCACATTTAAGACTATTGTGGGTATTTTCTGCGGGCTCCTGGCCTTCATGGCCATTGCTAACTACACCAAGAATTTCAACGATGATCCTGGTGTATTGCCGGTGTCCCTGGTGTTAATTACCGCTGTCACCTTCGTGCTGAGTTTGTATTTTGCGAACATTGGGGCATTAATGAAAATCGGTGGATTTATGTTCTTTGTTGCCGCAGCATTGTCTGGCTATGGGAATTGGCTTCCACAGGTCGAGGGTGGGTTTCCTCCTCCTGTTGTAAAGTTGGACTTCCAAAGTATGTCTTCGCAGCAACTTGGTGACGAAGGAGAGAAAATCATCTTCGGCGGATTAGGTCAAAGTAAAGTGCAAGGAGCAATTGGGAAGGGGCAATGTCCTCTTTGCCACGGCTTTCAAAAAGGTTTCTTAAGTGAAAGAGCCCCAAATTTATTCGATATTCCTGCTAGGGCAAAAGCGCGGCTTGAAGAGCCAAATTATCATATGAATGATCCGGCTTCTCGTCCCAGTGTACAAAAGGAATCGTTTGAGGGATCTGGTACTGCAACCAATGCTCAAGAGTATATCGCAGAATCTCATGCATGCCCGAATTGTTATGTGGTTCCAGGTTTTGGAGTAAAAGGTTCCAATGATACAGAAAGTCCAATGCCGATCATTCATAAGGCTCCGATTTCTCTTGCTATGGGTGAGTTAGCAGCAGTTGATACCTGGATGTACATCAGGGAAGGGCTCGAAGCTCCTGCTTATGATGAAATTATTGCTTCCTACGAAAAATTTATTCCAGAAGGCGATCGTATTACCGCCACGGATGATGAGGAGGATGCAGGTGCAGCAGCAGGAGGAGTCTTGGCGACTGGTGAAGAACCAGTTAATGAGATCTTCATGAAAGGTGGATGTGTAGCTTGTCATATAATTCCTGGCATTGAAGGTGCGACTGGGAAAGTTGGGCCAGTGCTGATGGAAGGGACAAATGCTCCTAACCGAATTAAGGACGCTGGCTATAAAGGCAATGCCACATCCACAAAAGAATATATTACGGAATCTATTCTTAATCCTAGTGCCTATGTCGTAACAGACTACCCCGACGGTCAAATGCCAAAAGATTTTGGCAAAAAATTAAGTGCTGGGGCTGTCAATAAAGTTGTTAATTATCTTTCCCAACTTAAAGAGGGACAAGATCCACCTCCAGTTGAGTAGTGGAGTGGATAAGATGATTATGGTGGATTCCCTCAAAATTAAATGTAAGGAGTAAAGAGGAATGACCTGGCTAAAACTGGTGGAAGGCTACATGCCGATGCAAATGATCAGCGAGCTGGCGATTTGCATCCTGATCATGGCAGGGATCAACTTCACGCTCAAGAAGGCGGGGATTGGGATCCCGAAGTTCTGGGCGGGGATCGGCGTCTGGATCTTCATCCTACTTTATCTGAAGTACCGCATCTATCCGCCGATTCCGTTTAGTGTGCGAGCGATCTATGGCGTCGTCTCGGCCTGTGGGATCTTCATGTGGGTGTCGGGCTCGCAAGGGGAGTGG
>BQIU01000187.1 GCA_021603905.1 Nitrospirales bacterium | reverse complement strand
ATTACCATCTCCATTTCACCAACCGGTGACGTTACCGTACGAGCACAGGGCTATCGAGGTTCGGCGTGCGAGGATGCCACCAAAACCCTCGAAGCGGCCCTTGGCGTCACAGAAAGCCGAAAAAGATCCCCCGAGTACGATCTTCCGGTCGAGGAGCATACACATGTTCGTTCTACACATTGACTCGTTGGGCACGATCACATGTCCCTACACGGAAGAAATCACTCTAACTGCTTTTGGCACTCTTCACGTCGAACGTGCATCTCACATTGAGTGGGATACTCAAGAACAAGCCTGGACAATCACTTTAATCACTGGTCATCGGCTTCCTGGCCTATTTCCATCTCGGCAGGATGCCTTGACCTTCGAGTCTGACTATGTTCACAAACATTTTTCCGAACTGTCTGGATAATAGCAGCCATAGATAGTTGCTCCCCGCACAAGAAGATAATATCACGACCATTTTTTCAACAGGATAGGAGACAGGAGAATTGACGTCATGGATGAAGGTAAGGTTCCGAGCATCACGATCACACATGTCCGCGCGATGGTCCATGGCATGGACTATAAAACGATTGGATGGGCAGCCTATGAGTGGCAGCAAGTCGACGTCAATCATGCCTGCCGAGAATGGCAAGAAGTTGAAATCGCGCATTCTCCATATCTCTCTGTACTCAAAGACATCGTTCGGAAAAAGTACCCTGGTCGTACAATCACGGTTGAAGACTAGTCAGAAGAGAGCCTATCAACGCCATTCACATCTCGTATGTTTCGTTACCCAGTACCTTCCTCTCACCCGACTCATCAACTGGAGGTTCTTTTGCGACCGACTTCGCCCATGGCCGATCAGCGCACCCTTCAATGTACCTGGCGACGCAGGGTGGGCAAAGTGTTTACTGGCACCAGTAGACACAGCATTGAGTACCGTCAAGCAGAGTATGATAAAAAACACACTGCATCCGTTCCCAACCTCAAAATCGTTAGCAAATCAACGAAATGACAGTCGGCCATCTATCATAGCCACATCCTATAAGAAAAAAAGTGATCGTGGAGGGTCAGACGTTGATGCTGTCGCGTAGTACCTATAGAGAGATGAATTACCAATTACCTTTGCGATGGTACATAAGCCTCTGTTTCTTCAGCTTGCTTCTAATGACGGGAGTTCCAATATCCTATGCCCTTACACCTTCCAGCTCAACTCCATTACCAGCCGTCTGGCAATGCCAACAACTCACGGCGGTAGCAGGGAATCTATACAGTTTGCGTGTTCAACTCGAAGCCCGAGCCCAAGAACAGGATCCACTCGCCGAGTTCTGCTTGAGCCTTGTTCCTGATCCGAGGAATTCACTCGCTCCGTTTCAGTGGCTGGAACAGTCAGCAAAACATGGCTTGCCTGAGGCTCAACTCTTGATGGGAACCGCGTACGAAACAGGCATGTGGACAGACCCCAATCCTCAACAAGCGCTAGATTGGTTTACGCGAGCTGCTCGACAGGACTTTGGTCTGGCTCAATTTGAACTCGCCGCCATTCATTTTGAAGGACGCTTAGGCGTGCAACCAAACCTCCCAGAGTCCCTGTTCTGGGCCACGCTGGCAGACGAACACCAGATTCCCGAGGCTCAGGAATTACGAGCTTCGCTTGAACGAGCCCTAAAACCCGGACAGAAACAGATGGTACGACGACGTCTTCAGGAGTGGTACTCACGAATTTCTAGATCATGATGAAGTAAATTCGTGCATAGCATAAATGGAGTGCTCTTTCTCCATACACATCGCTCTAGACAGGGAGGTCTTTATGAGCCGGCACCGACTGTGGTCTTTCATCGCTATCCTCCTCATCGTGCCGATGTTTGCTGCCTGCAGTGGACACTTCACACTCAGCACGCAAACCGCCCTCAAGACCAGCAAGAGCGTCTTCCTCAAACCATCTTCCCAGAAAACCGTTTTAGTCGAAACCACCAACACATCTGACAATCCAAATGTTCGATTTAGCCAGCTTCCATCAATCTTGGAAACGCGAGGGTATCAGCTCGTGACTGATCCTGAGGAAGCCCAGTTCTTACTACAAGTCAATGTCGTCTACTGCGATGAGCAAAAACCTGGAACAACTGCAGACACGCTCGTCGCCGGAGGATTTGGTGGTACGTTAGGAGCCGCTGCGGGAACAGCTGCCGCGCTGCAAGGATCGAGTTTCTCTACCATTCCCATTCTTGGAGCTGCAGGAGCCGTCGGGGGTTTGGGCGTATCAAAAATTACCGAAGACACGGTGTATGTATGCGCAACCGACGTTCAAGTGACGGAAAAGACTAAAGAAATGGTTGAACAAACGATCACTTCACAAACAAACCATGGTGGGAAATCCTTGGGACTTTCACTTCTTGGAGGATTATTTACTGGACGATCACGGGAAGGTCCATCAGTCGGACAGGTTGAACAAGGGATCACGGAAACGCGGCGCGGCAAGGAACGACTGCATCAAGTACGCTATGTCGCAAGTGCTCAAAAAATGTGGCTCGATCTTGAAGACGCCACGCCGATATTGACGAATAGATTAGAACAAGGGATTGCAGGATTATTTTCTGAAGGTGCCCGGTAAGGTAAAGAAACGTTAGACTATTTCTCCGCGTCCTAAGATTTGGCTCTGCCTTATTGTGTGGCTTGGGTATGTAGTCATTCTACATATTAATCCAGACAAGACGCTCGAACTTTGATCTGCATCATAGTTTCTCACACCATTCCCCTCTACTATTCTCTGACACTTCTCAAACTCCCCGTCTAGTCCTTTAGTGGGGGTTGTGTATTCGCAAATGTTCCTCGTAGTTTGTTCAGTATCAATGATTAAGACCCCATCATCTATGTCTGGACGCTACTCGGTATTGAAGGAAGGGAACAATCCCTTTTCGTCTGACCGCTGTCTTGGTCAATCCCACATAACGAGAGAACAGTCGGGTCAACAGCAAGATCGGAAAAGAGAGATGACAAGCAAGAACAAGAAGATATTACTCGTTGAAGACGATGAATCAAATCGGCTGTGTCTTCGCGATTTTCTTGAATACCACGGCTACATCTGCCAGGAGGCAGATAACGGCGTGGAAGGTTTAGACAAACTGCAATCAGAGTCCTTTGACTTGATCATCACCGATCTCAACATGCCGATCATGAACGGTTATCAACTCCTTGATGCGCTGGCCAATAACCCTTCCCTCGAACGAATTCCTGTGCTGATTGCGACAGGAGAATCACTCACTGAAGTGAAACAGAAGGCCACTCATCCCTCGGTCAAAGACATCATATCCAAGCCCTACGATTTCCCGAAGCTCTCCCAATCCCTTGCCACTCTCTTCTCGTAACGCCTTACTTCACCAACTTTCACGCTTTCCTGTCGCGTAATACTCCAGTAAGAGAGGATGCCCCTCCTCATCTTCCGGTCAAGCTAACAGGAGGGAGTAGATGACCTACGAAATCGCCTTCAAACTGTTTCTTTGGGGTGTTCTTGTTGGAGCGATTATCATCGGCCTGTACATCGTTGAAATGGTGCACCCATTTGTCGAGCCGTATGTCGACTTCATCAGCGCGTTAGTCGAATTGTTCACTACTGAGCGCACTGCTGAGTAGGAGTAAGGGCTTTTACATTCACAGGAGGTGTTGTCATGTTACGAAACAGATTGTTCCTCTTTCTCATTGCTGGTTGGTTTGTCATGGTTCCTGCATTAGTTGCCTATAGCGGACCGATTGCCACAACACTTTTACTCATCGGAACTTTTGCTACCGTTTTTCGCCAGAGTACTCCAACTGCGTTCAAGGAACTTCAAATTTGGACTAAGGAAGCATGGGGAGGAATACGATATCAGACGTTGACCGTGGGTGATCATGAATCATCGACTGTTGATGCTCACTCATCCTCCGATAAGT
>BQIU01000186.1 GCA_021603905.1 Nitrospirales bacterium | reverse complement strand
TCTTTTTGAGAATGAGCATTAGGGTAATTGGAAGGCCCTTCGTTTTAGAACTGGTAACTCTTTTATTATTAACAAGCTTTTCATGGGGAGGTAGGCGATGCACAGAGTGCTTCTATCCGTCCTTTTAAGTCTTGTGCTAGTTGCGGCTGGATCAACAGGTGCACTAGCCCTGCAGTCTGGTGGTGTGGAAATCGGTGACCTTGAAACTGGCTCAGTCGTCGGGCAATCATTTAAGGCCTTAGACGTTGATCTCGAGTTCACCGCAATGATGGTTGGTGGTAAAAAGGTGTGGTATCCCCCAACTTCCGTGTTGAATCTCACAAAATCGGGAACAGGGGGACGAGCTGGTCGACCCGTGTTGCTAAAAGTCACCAACTCGCTTGATACCGAACATGGTTTTAATTTATCAGCCGATTCTGAGCAGGCTGGACCATGGGTGATGGATATCAAAATTGTGTTAAAGCCAGGGGAGACCAAATACATTGGTGTTCCAACCAGCGATCTGACGTATGTGACTGCAAGCAATACGTTGAAGTATTCGTGCCAACTACATGATAGTCACCTTGGCGGGCAATTGTTAATTTTGCGTTAGAAAACGCTTGGCTCTCGGATGAGAGCCGTTGCAGATACGTGTTGAAAAAGCCCCATTCTCATCAGGAGAATGGGGCTTTTTTATTGGAAGTGTCTATTGAAAGAATGAAGGAATGATGTTTAAACTTCTTGCTCTTTTTTGCATTTGACTTCAGCATTAAGAGGAATCTTCTGTGCGCCAAAAAACTCACCATTGACGATCAGAATCAAGAATCGGTGTTGGTCTTTTTCTTTATTGGCTTCACCTTGAAGGGTCGTGTTAATATCAACCACCATTTCGTGTTGAGATTCTGTTGTTGTATCGTTAATGACCCAAAAGTAATGGCTTCCTTTGGGATAGATTTTTTCTACGAAGCCATTAATGGCTTGAGAGACATTGGTGAGATTGGCAATGCTTGTTGAGGTTTGCCCAAATAGCAAAGTCAGCAGGGTTATGGTCATTAAAAAGGTACCCTTCATTACGAGCCTCCTTTTTTAGAATCGGGTTTTTATTCAGCAGAGACCTTTTGTTGTTATCATTCATTTATCGGACTTATAGAACAAAAACTCAATAACATCATAGCCATAATCCAGATTATGAGCAATAGGGCAAGGTGGCTGTGAGAGTTGTTGCATGCCTTTCCGCTACAGTCAGCATGAAGGCTTCTGAGTTGTCAGGGGCTTTGTCGATACTGAAATCTTGCCTTGATGCTGGAAAATTTCTTGTTCTTGTACATGTATTCTATTTTGTTGTGCTGCTCCGATTCTGGTCGGTTGAATATCTCCTTGCGGAAGATTGCCAATAAACATCATTGAAGTCTGTAGTATGTGTTGTCGTCCATGATCCAAACGTTCTTTATTCACACCGTATAAGCCAATCCAGCTGAAGGTACGATGTCTGCTTTTTTTCAGGATCAACCGCATAAAAAACGACTGTTTTTTTTGATCATTATGTCTCTGCTTCTCATTAGCGGAGCCCTTCTTTTTAATCGTCCTGAACAAACGAAAAGCATTCATGTGTCCTTTCCCAACGGTCAGGTGTTAAAGGCCGAAGTGGCCGATACGCCAGAGAAACTACTGTTTGGTCTTGCATTTCGCAATCATTTAGAAGATGACGAAGGCATGCTGTATATTTTTGATGAATCGGCAAGCCATCAAGTTTGGACGAAAGAATTTCGTATTCCGGTTGATATACTATGGGTCGATGAAAGTAAATTAGTCGTGCATATCGTAGAGGCCGCTCCTCCCTGTTCAAGTGATCCTTGTCCTTGGTACGGCCCTCCACCTCAGAATGCTCGCTATGTGATTGAAGCCAATGCGGGGTTTATCAAAAAAACTGAAGTCAAGTTGGGTGAACCATTAAAGTTTATTCTCCGTATGTAGTGAATATGACGCAAAAGATTGATGTGATTCACTCTTCTAAGGATTATCTGTGGAATCGAAACGTAACGAAAACAAATTAGAGGAGTTTATCCCCATTGCGCGTATCGATGAGGTTCCCGAAGGAAAGGGGCGCGTGATTAAGGTCAATGATAAGTCTGTGGCACTTTTTCGTGTAGCGGGGAAATTCTATGCGATTAATAATATTTGTCCTCATCAAGGAGGGCCGCTCGGAAAAGGAAAGGTCAAAAAGTATTTGGTAACGTGCCCCTGGCATGATTTGCAATTTGATATCCGAAGTGGGTTTGGGGGCGATGGCGGCGGCAACTGTGTGGCAAGTTATCAAGTGCGGGTGCAGGACGATCAAGTTTATGTGTGTCTTCAAACGCGGGATGTGTGGTCATTAGAGTAATTTTAGTGCCGACGAAGGCTTCGAGACGTGTTTTTCGTGATCACGGGTAGAGGGAAAAGAGCATGGATCAGCAATCAGACAGTGGGGTAACGGATACAACGAAACAAGACGGCGTTAAGCTTCTTCAGGTGAAAAAGGGAGAGACGTTTACGGTCAAGTTGTGGGAGGATCGTACTCGGGGGGAGCAGTGGGTGCCTGCGTATGATGCAAAGGCATTAGTGCTGCTTGAAGATGATTTTCTCCGTACGACGAGTAATAATGCCGTTGATTCCGGTAGCCGATCATTTGAGTTTCAAGCGCGAGAGGTTGGTCGGTATTTCCTCGAATTTAATAAACGAATGGCGTGGAAATTTACCGCTGAAGACCGTCGAGTTTTTTCAGTGACTGTCGACGAGTAACCGCGAGAGACGTTAAAGAGTTTATGCCAAATATTGGTTATTTAAATGGTCAGTTTATGCCTTTAGAGCAGGTCTGTGTCTCGGCGGAAGATCGGGGTTATCAGTTTGGAGATGGGGTGTATGAAGTGATTCGGACGTATCAGGGATGTCTCTTCTATCTTGAAGAACATTTAGCTCGATTGGAGAGGAGTGCCAGCGAGATTCATATTCCGCTTCCGCTCAAACGGCATGAATGGGAACCGGCTATTCTTCTGGGAGTCAAACAAAGTGGTTATGCCAATTGTAAAGTGTATATACAAGTGACAAGAGGGGCTGCACCACGCGAACACCAATTTCCTGCGGCTCTCTCTCCCACCGTCCTGATGACTTTTCGAGAACTGCCTGAGTTTGATGTACATTTACGAGCCAAGGGTGTGCATGCGATTACCCTTCCTGATATCCGCTGGGGACGATGTGACATTAAAAGCCTCAATCTTCTTCCGAATGTGTTAGCAAAGCAAAAGGCGGCAGAGGCTGGAGCTTTCGAAGCGATCTTCGTTCGCGATGAAGTTGTGACCGAAGGGGCTGCCAGTAATCTCATGATTGTGAAAGACGGTGTGATTAGTACTGCAGAACTCAATCAACAAATTCTTGCCGGGGTTACGCTTTTGTGTGTCATCGAGCTTGCTCGAGCGCATGGGTATGAAGTTCAGGAGCGGGTCATACGGCTTTCGGAGCTTGATGATGTCGATGAGATGTTTCTTGTGGGAACGACGATCGAAGTCTTGCCTGTGACTCAACTCAATAATCAAACCGTGGGTGATGGATCGCCTGGACCTGTGACTCAATCATTAATGACGCTGTTTTCCGAAACTGTTGAAAAAACATTCACAATTCCGCTACGGTAAATTTCCCAATGCAGGCGTTTTTGGTCTGTGTTTTATAGCTGTCGAAGGTTGTTCCATTAGTTTTTAAGGTGGACTTGACTCTCATACGACTTTTTAAGTACCTTTTTCCTTCTCGCCATTAGAAGTAGGTCTTATGTGTATCCGAAATTCAGAGTTTCTCTCATACTTAAAAATTTAGTTACTGTCTATGGTTGTTGACATTTCTTTCGCTGTTAAGGAGGCCGGTCAATGTTTTATCAGAAGTTTTCATTGAATCCGTCACTCAGGTGGTTAGGTGTATGTGCTGCTGCCTTGGTTTCCATGCCGCTTGCATTCGTTGGAGCTGAAACATCGGACACGAAGTCCATGATTCATAAGGCTGGGATGACTCATCAAAATTCTCCTGGTTGGGCAGAGAAACTCAAAGGGCAGACGATTGTCGAGAATTCGGTGGAAGGAAGAGCCGAACGTGCT
>BQIU01000185.1 GCA_021603905.1 Nitrospirales bacterium | reverse complement strand
TCGAGAGGCAGAAAAAGTCTTTCATACAAAAATTATGGAAATCTATGGATTCGCCGAAGCGGGTACGATTGCGACACGTCGCACGGTGCAGGAAAAACATTGGACGCTCCTTACTGGCTTATGCCTTCGACCTAAAGATACCACGGTCGAACTGGAGACCCCTTATCATCAGTGTCTCATTCCCATACCTGATACCATTACCATCCAGAGTTCTCAAGAATTTTTCTTAGAAGGAAGACCTGCAAATTTAGTCAATATTGGTGGTCATCGCGCGTCGTTGGATGATTTGAGCTTGCAGTTATCCACGATCGATGGCGTGAAAGATGCCGTGTTCTACTTACCACATGAATCACACGAATCCGTCACTCGCCTCATCGCCTTTGCCGTCGCACCTGATAAAACCTTAGATCAAATTTGGGAAGTCCTGCGTACAAAAATTGCCTCGGTGTTTCTTCCGAGACCCCTGTATTTAGTTGACGCGCTCCCTAGAAATCCTACAGGAAAATTAACGGAAAAGGCACTGAAGTCTCTGGCAAATCGTGAAGCCGAACGTCAATAGAAGATGGAAGATCGCGCGTCGAGGTCTAAAAAGTGAGTGAGAGAAAATCAACAGAAGTATTCGTGACCATCCAGCACGATCACCCTTCGTTACCTGGGCATTTTCCAGGCAATCCTGTCGTCCCTGGCGTCGTAATCCTAGGACAGGTTTTCGACGCAATTCGTGCAGATGAAAGGGCATCGATTTGTGTTCTCGAAGCACGAACCGTGAAATTTCATTCACCCTTGCAGCCCAACAAACAATTATGCATCACGCTTAACCCTCGAGACGGGGAAAATAGAGAGTTTTCTTGCCGAGAGGGGACCACACTCATTGCCAGCGGCCAACTTCGATATCGCGTCATGGATACGGCACCACAAGAATCTTTATGAGTGCAGGATGGCTTCGTCAACGAGAGCGGGGAAGCCGGTTGGCATACCGGCTGATGGCATGGATTGCCCTTCGACTCGGTCGCCCGATCGCCCGGTTGCTCTTGTATCCTATTTCTATTTACTTCGTAGTATTTTCTCGACAAGCGTCACAAGGATTACGAGTCTACTTACAACGCGTACTCCAGCGTCCTCCAGTGAAACGAGATATCTTTCGGCATTATCATTGCTTTGCGTCAACAATACTTGACCGAACATATTTGTTGGCAAAGCAGTACCATCATTTCTCACTGAATTTTCACAATTCGGAAATCCTATTAGATCGTGTCGATCTGGGACAAGGCTGCCTGCTTCTGGGGTCACACCTTGGAAGCTTTGAGGTTGTCCGAGCGAGTGGATTATCCAGCAGACATGTGGATATTCGGTTGCTCATGCATGAAGAGAATGCTCCGATTCTCAATGAAATATTCAATAAATTAGATCCAACAATGGCCGAGGCCATTATCCCGGTGGGAGAACCTGATACCATGCTCCGCGTCAAAGACTGTGTCGACAATGGAGGCCTGGTCGGCATACTTGGAGATCGATTGCTGAAAGACGACAAAGTCGTCTCATGTACATTTCTTGGTTATCCAGCGAAGTTTCCCGCAGGTCCGATGTTGCTGGCCAGCATTATGAAAGTTCCGGTGATCTTATTTTTTGGCTTGTATCGCGGAGAGAATCGGTATGATATCTTTTTTGAATTGCTCTCAGAACAGGTCACGCTTGACCGACACACTCGCCAGCAGGACATTCAAGCATGGACCCAGAAATATGTTGCTCGCCTCGAACACCACTGCCAGATCGCCCCACACAATTGGTTCAATTTTTATGACTTTTGGGACGAAGAGCACTCAGGTCATCAGCCAAAGCTTCCTTAACGAGCTGAATTCTGCATGAAAAGACATTTCGCATTCGGACAGACACTTTTCTATATAGGAAAAAGAGCAAAATAGCCAATGACTGAAAACGAACCATCACATCAAACATGGCAAGAGAAGACCACGAATCATCGGTGAGCATTTTGAACCTTCTTGCTTGCAAATCTCGATCATTTTAATCTGATCTCCTTCCTTATGACTATAAGGATACAATTTCAAATGCTCAACATCGGAAGTTAATCCACAAGAATGCTAGACCATGCGACAACTACGAAATCATAAATATCCGAGACTCTGCAAGAAGGTCGTCCTCATTTTAGTTGCACTTTTCTCTCTATCTTGGTGTGGCATCTTCATGATCTCTGCCACGCCGGCTCATGAGTCTGACGATCACGTCGTTCTCGTTGAAACCCAGGGAACATGGACCATCGATGAACTTGTACAAGCCCTGACCCTCACACAGCCCCGTCAGATCGACTTTACAGAACAGTATATTTCTACCCTTCTGACAACGCCTATTACCAAAAAGGGAGTCTTTCGATTTACCCCACCCGCCAAACTTGAAAAGCACGTCCATACACCTCAACAAGAATCATTTACCGTGAACGGAGACCGTGTTCACTATACAAATTCAGCTGAAGATCTCGACTTGACACTCTCCTTGACCGACTATCCTTCTCTGCGTGTCTTCATTGGAGGACTTCGATCAATGTTATCCGGAGATGTCGAAACCTTGCACCAACTTTATCACACAACATTACTAGGCACGAAAGATGAGTGGACTCTGACAATCATCCCACGAGACGAAGAAATGCATGAGGCCATCACGTCTATCCTATTCCAGGGACGAAGACAAAAGCTCACGACCATGGTCATATACGAATCCAGCGGAAACTCTTCCACCTTACAGCTCATGCTGACACAACCGTGATCACACGCAATCAGATCGTCATCTTGCTATGGGCCTCAATCTTTAGCATCGGTTGTTGGATCGCCCTACACTCGACACAAATACGAACGGAACTCACCTTGTTAATGCCAACTGGCAGTGGAGTCACACAACAACTTCTCATCAATCATATGCGAGAAGGGGCCACGTCGCGCCTCATCCTTCTTGGGCTCACAGGAGCCCACCAAGACATCTTAGCTCAGGCAAGTCAGAGATTGGCCAACGAGCTGCGAAAAAGCCAAAGTTTCTCTTCTGTCCACAATGGAGATATGAAGTCTTTTCAAAAAGACTCGAATCTCCTCTTTAAATATCGCTATCTCTTAAGTCCTCAACTGACAGCCGAGCAATTTCATGAATCGCAATTACACATAGCGCTTAGAAACCGTCTCCGTGATGTCAGTTCGATTATGCCTCCATTTATGACGACCCGCGCAACGAGTGATATCACAGGAGAGTTTCTGAAAATTCTGAAACGTTCAACCTTCTCCAACACCCCTCATCGCCACAACGGCGTCTGGGTCTCCTCTAATGGTGATGTCGCACTTCTGACAGCAGAAACGACTGCTTCCGGTTTTGACCTTGACGCGCAGGAACAAATCCAGCAAGAACTCATAGACAGCGTAGCAACAATCAACGCCAACCTTGGACATAACAATCACATCGAATTGCTAAGAACAGGACCATCTGTCTTTGCGGTCAAGTCAAGAAAAACGATCAAAGAAGAAGCTCAATGGTTGTCAATCTTGGCCATGGGTCTTGTGATTACTCTTCTATTTGTGAATTACCGATCTCTTACGTTAATTTGGTTGACCGTCATTCCACTAGCGAGCGGATTACTGGTCGGTACTCTCATCGTTACCAGTGTTTTTGGGTACGTCCATGGAATTACGCTAGGATTCGGAACAACCCTCATTGGCGTGGCCATTGACTATCCTGTACATGTCCTCAGCCACCTCAGACCACAACGTTCAGCCTTCCAGATTTTACGAAGTCTTTGGCCTGTCATAGGGTTAGGAGCCTTCACCACAGCTCTGGGTTATTGTGCCATGCTGTTCTCTGGATTTCCTGGACTCTCACAACTTGGTCTTTTTGCCATTGCCGGACTCCTGACATCAGCTTTCGTGACACGTCTCGTGTTACCGTCAATGATTCCAACAGGCCTGACGGTTTCACCTATAGGACTGCCTCTCATATCTTTCATACAAAGGTTACCCAACATGACAGTCCTCATACTTATGATCATCATGTTGGCAACGGGCTATCTCCTCTGGTCTCCCAAAGCTTTTTGGGAGCAAAACATCGCAAGTTTGAGTCCACTCTCTCAAGAAACAAAAGACCGGGATACATGG
>BQIU01000184.1 GCA_021603905.1 Nitrospirales bacterium | reverse complement strand
TACTGGGAGAATCAAAGTGAGGAAAACACAACCAGTCGATTGAGCCGTTCATGCCGACCAAAGCCGTGGTGCGCATGTTCCCGATGAGTCCATAGTTTTCAATGGGTTGGTAGGGCATAGCGGTCTCCAAGTTCAAATGATGGTCATCGAGATGCCGGAAGTTGAGGGTGAGCGTATTAAGATGATTGTAATGTGTCAAGCAGAATATGTCACAAATCTTTTCTCACATGACGTTATGCGTTACCAACAATATAATACGTGATCATTATAAACGATATTGCCTCGATGACTTCGTTGACATAACCAGGAGGGAATGCAAGACTGATGAGACCCCCTTTGAAATTTCAAATTTCTTTTCTCACAAGGAGGTCTATCAATGAAGCACTTATTAGCGGTATTAGTTAGTGGTATATTTATGATGGGAGCAAATTCTGCTTCTTTTGCTCTTGATCTAAATATGGGTGAAAAACATGTGACAGATGCAGAAACGACCCTAAACGACATGAACAAAGAAGGCGAAGACAAAGTCAGTGAAGCCAAGGATGAAGCGAAGGAGCAGAGCATGTCAGAAAAAATTCAGTCGAAGAGCAAAGATAAAGTTAATGAAAAAATTGACGATATGCAGAGTGGAATGAAGAAAAATTAGATAATCGCATGTGCTGACTTCTGTCAGTAGGTGAGTTTATGAGAAGCCTGCGTGGACGAGAGTCCAAGCAGGCTTTTTGGTATCCGGTGTTTACGAGGTGGACTCCTTTAAAACACCTATAGCCGTCTCAAATAACTTCCGGTGTTTGAGGCCTATAGCCGATTCAATTAACTTTCGATGTTTAACGTGGGTAATGACGCTAGCTTGGCAATCTCAAGTCGATACCTCAGGAGCAGAACCGCGGTGAATGTCAGTTACTTATTAAGGTTACGCAGGATCATATAACAATCGTTGCCACCTAGGCCGCCTATGATCACAATATTGAGTGAGCCTAGTGATTCTCAGTAAAGATTAAAACGACAAGGCCAGTGATGCATTGAGCGTTCGTGGCCTAGGCATCCCCGGAACCCTATTTATATTCGCAGTAAATACCCACGGGTTCACACCCGTGGTCCTTCGCACTAGCTTTGATGGTTACATATCAAAATTTCAACTTTACATGTGACGAGCCAGCATCTACTTTTCTTCTATGTTACGATTGCGCCGTGGTTGAATGGGACGTGCATTGTGCCCAATTATTTGCCTGAAACCCTCCACATCTTCTTTTGTGATATGAATAGGCTCTTTTAAGAGTATCCACTGCACGCCTTCGGAACACGGTGGTGTTGTCAGAGATCCTGAATATGAATAGTGATGGGTTGCCGTTGGAAGGATGTCAGCGATGCTGAATTCAAGAGGAAGAGAGACCTCTCTCCCTTGCTGCTTGGGCAGCCATCTCCAGAGTTTCTCCAACACGGGCATTGATGAATCGGTTTTCATCATCACAGCGATCACTAAAATATGACCTTTCTTGTCTTGATGAACAAAATGCATTTCCATTGGAAAAGCTTGACCCTCAATATGATGTTCACTTGGGGCATGAAAATGGAACTGTCTGAGCTTATAGGTTCGGTTGTTCAAGTCCGCTTCGCAGCCTGAAGCATGTGAGACCTGAATGGTATGCCCATTGTTTAATTCATACACTTGAGATGGGTGATATCGAATAACGAGGGAGTTGTGTTGTTGCCCGTGTTTGGCCATCGAAATGTTTATCGGTGATTGGCGATTTCCTGTTTCACAGGTCATATATTCTTTTGTCAGCATCCCCCAATGTTCTGGACCATCAATTCCCATATAATCCCAGTGGGACTCCATGCTCTGTTCCGATGATGGATTTGAGACATTGTCCTGAGACTTGGTTGAGTTAGCGTAAGTTGGTGAAATCGGAGGAAGGAGGCCCAGGGTCGCAAAAAGACTGAAAGCAGCAAACCAATTCATGGAGGTTTTCATAAAAATCCTCTAAGTTGAATAGTTGAATAGATGAGTACATACCGTAACCAGTCGTTGACTTGCTGAAGAGTATCGCGGACACCGATTTTGTTACAAAGTATAGCTATGTGTCGTAGGATGGAATTTTTTGATTCATGCTATCTCGCATGTCGACAACTTATTGCGGCTGCTGCTGTGGCACGCGCGCGTCGTTGGGCATTTCGACGTCGGCGCTTAAGATCTTCAATTTCCTCTTCAGTGAGTGTAGTCGCATCGATTGTTATCTCATAGTTCTTGAGATCTTCACATTCAGGTTTTTGAGGTAAAGGGATAGAAATGTTGTTGGTGTTTAGTCCCATAATTGTCCTCCTTCGTAGATGAACGGAGATGTGAATATTGCACTCAATAACTCTCTGAGGTTCTCGAGTGTGGTGGTTTGAAGGAAGTCGTCAAAATTATGAGAACCGTTTAGAAAGCTATGGTGTTGTGTTGGTCTACTAATATTCATTAATACGAATTGAATTCCGAAATGGTTTTCTTAGAGACGCTGCGGTACGGTTTTTTAACCAATTCTTTGTATGCTGTGTCATTGTCTGGTTCCAAAAGAATGGAGTTATTATCAGCCTCGTCGAATGTGTTCGTCTGGGGCTGAGTTGCATAGACGTCGAGACTCATTTTCTGGTTTATCGAAGTAGGCAGAGAGACAGGTGCTATCGATGAATCTGTCCGTTGGGAGACGAGGTAGAGCGTGTTAATTTTCCCTGTCGAGAGGTCTCGAGTAATTCCGTAGTTCCACCCGCTCAAGAGTCGGTCTAATCCTTCCTCTAACGGGAGATTCCAAAACTTTTTTGATATTTTGACATTGCCAATTTTTCGTTCTTCAAATGCCAAGATTTTGAATTTTCCTTGATCACGTAAATCAGCCAAGATATCGTTCATCTCTGCATCGTCGATGTTGACTGTGAGGGTGTTGTGAGTGAGACGAACCTCGGCATCGCATGAGGCCACTAAACTGCACAGTTCTAATAGTAGTAGAATATATGCGGTGAATGCGGTCATCATGATCACCTCACTTGCTAATGTATGATGACGCAGGTTGCGACTGATTTTAAGCGACCGGCCCCAACCTGCATACCACATTGTGCTAAAAGACAATTGCTTGGATACGTTTGCGGAGAGTATTGTTCTTAATCTGGTCAACATCAATCGGTTGAGCCGGCACTTGTGTCAGGTCATAGACCTGTATGAGTCCACCCTCCCGATTGGTACAAACCAACGTTTCGACGTCTTTGAGATGAAGTGTCACTCGTAAGCCGTTATCCGTGTTCTGTGCTCCACTTTCGAACGCATCAGCAGCTGCGCGAATGAAGAACTTGACTAAATGGTCGACGTCCAGTGCATCCAACGAGGCTTGCCCTCCATCAGCATTGGACGCATCAATCACTTCGCAGAACCCCGGTGACCCACTTGCGTTCATCAGCGGCAGGTTGGTTTTGGGATCTAAGAATATCGGGTCAGAGTCTCCCGTATCCGGTGTGCCTGGAAGATCGACCGCAAATTTGATGTTTTGATCATCTCCAATTTCTCCAATCAAGCCAAACATGACGGCATCGTCATGCTTGCCGCCATCAAATTGATCAGACCCGTCGCCGGGGGCCCACATGAAAATGTCTTTGCCTTTGCCTCCAAACGCCCGATCTTGATTTGAGGGACTAAAGTCCTCGGTGCCACCAATCATGACATCGTCGCCATAGTTGCCGACAAGAAGATCTGGCCCGAGCTTCCCAATAATCAAATCGTCATGGGATGTGCCAATGAGCACATCGCCAGATCGTAGGGTCTGATCACGGTCACCGCCTGCCAATGCAGGATCCTGTGGTTGAACCGTTGGATTGTTCTTATTGTTGAGGTCTGTGGCTTCAATGACGTTCTTGATTTTCACGTTATCTTTGCCGTACCAATTTCGACCTTCCGCATAGTCGAGCATGCCGACTCCTGTGAGTAGGGTCATTCCTGCAAGCACTGATGTAAACGTTGCGTGTGTCATACCATTCCTCCTTGATAGTGAATTGTTGAATTGAAATGTTGTGTGTTCCTTTGACTCCTGTTCAAACACTGAGGTGTTGAATGGTGTCGTCGGGTAAGTCGGAAGGAAGAAGGAAATGGTTGTATTTATTTTTACCGTTTGTAGGTCATGATAAAATTTTTGGTCTTGTCTTGAGGAAGGACTGTGCGCAGAGGAAGAGAGTGATAACGATTGTAGGCGTATTGAAGAGAGCTGTTGTCAAATGTAGTGTCTGCCGAGTTGCTCACGCGGCGACTGGGTCCGTGCTTGTTTCTTCGATTCCATCTATGAATACTCTGCCTGCGATGACCTTGGGCAACTCGTTGAATCCTCGGAGCCGTCGCCAGGT
>BQIU01000183.1 GCA_021603905.1 Nitrospirales bacterium | reverse complement strand
ACTCGATAACTCTTCGCTGTGACCGCATTTTGACCGATAGAGCGAGCGATGTCCGCTTCATTCACTAATCCTCCAGCGCGACTAGCCAGTATCCGTAACAGATTCGGGAGTACCCCTAGCTTCGCAATGTCAGAAATTTGGCGGACGTCGCGTTGTAAGATGGTCGTGATATAACTTTCAAACCATTGTCTGCGACGGGCATCTTTTTGGTTTGTGATCTCTGGAAACGTTGCTTGTTTCACTATATCTACGAGTGGAATCTTTCTTTTTATCGTGCCAGATCGAAAGCCATTAAGGCTAAGGCGAGACAAGAAGCCACCGTTTCCGCCACTGATCTCCAATGCCGATAATGGATAAAGCGTCAGCACGCTCACACGGCCAACGAGAGCATCTGACAACGTAGGCAGCGCCAGAACATTGGCTGACCCAGTCAGAAGATAACGACCATTTGCACGGCCCTTGTCGGTGAATCTGGCCTCATCGGCTAGCCTTTTGAGAACGCGAAACAGGCTAGGAACCATCTGCACTTCATCAAGGATCAGGTGCCCTTCATAGGCACGTAAGAAACTCTCAGGGTTCGCTTCGGCTGCTCCGAGCATGGTGGCCTCATCAAACGTGACGTATTCGGCTGGCCATTGTTTAGTGGCCAGACTCTGGACAAGCGTACTCTTTCCAGCCTGCCTTGGTCCGTTCACGAAGACCACAGGAAAGCCTTGCAGGGCCTCAAGAACGGATTGACGTAATTGTCGCCTGATCATCACAGCCATTTGATCACAAGATTTTAAGTATATGTAAATATAAACTTTATAAATTATAAATTCAAGCTTTAGCTTTGCATACTCCTTGTTTAGGACTTTTAGGGATTGGTCAATCCCGTTTTTCAAGTCGAATTCCAAAAATTTCATATGATTTCGGAGATGCTAAGGATTAGAGACTAGTCGACTTCTAGGACATCTTGCACATGCGGGGCCCCATAGTCGGCCGAACCGGTAAAAACACGAAGATTGGGTAGGATTTTCGCAATACCTTCGTGGTGAGTATGTCCGCAGAAGACTGTGAGTTTGCTGCCTGGCCGGTTCTGCATTAATTGATACAAAGTATCCCCGACGGCTTTGCAGGTAAAAAACGGGAGCCAATCGTCATTCCCAACCTTGCCTTCATACCAGCAAGACTCTTTGAACGGAGGAACGTGCGTGAGGAAGATGACGTGTTCGTGCGCGTCGAGTGCTTGAGCGAGGATCCCGTGAATCGAGACAGCAGCTTCGTCTCCCAATTCTCTGAGCTTGTCTATGAGTTGTCGGTATTCTAAGTCTTTAAGTTCGTCAATCAATCTAAAGTCGTTGAGTCGCACTGGCGTCTGTTCCCAACTTCCAAGACGGCCATCACCCCAGCCATCATGACCGACTAACGCCGTGTTCTTTGTCAGTCCAATAATCTTGTTGCCGCGAAGATAATTAAGATTATTGTGAGGCTCGCAGTAATCTAGTGTTTCACTTCGAACTGACGAAATCGAGCCATAATAATAATCATGATTACCGAGGACAAAGTAAATTGGCTTCTGAACAGACGACACCATTTCTTCTAAGTGAATTTTTAAGATGGGAGCCTCTGCAATATCCCCCGTGATAAATACGGCATCGGCATTACATGCCGAGATCGAATCAAAAAACGCTTCTCGCTTTTTCTGCTGAAGAAAATTCAGATGGATATCGGTCGCCCAAGCAATACGCATACAAATAAATTTATACTAAAAATGATGAATGGTTATTTAAAGTGATAGGTCAGCCCACCCACGACAAGATGGGTCCGATAATCAGCCTTAAAATTATTGGCATAAAATTCAAAAGTCCCCCGGTTGTACTTATACTCAGCAAACAAGGCAATCTGCTCGTTCACAAAAGCGCGCATTCCACCCATAAGATTGAGTGTCGGGGCAAACCCTGCATCGCTTTCTACGTTTCCACTCCTGAGGTAGGCCACATTTAACCCAATTCCTACGCCACCATATGGCTGAAGAATTTCTCCGGGATAACGAACCAGAGCATTAAAAGCGAAGGTGATAATATGTAAGTCAGTCTTGGGTATGATGAATTGACCACCAGAATTTCCAAGGATGGAAACGTTTCCCGTCACTGCCTGTTTCTTGATCTCTGGATTCGTGTAATACGCTTCGCCCTCCAAGCCTAGCCAGTTTAGGGATTCAGGAAAATATCCTCCGACCTTCAGACCTGCAGCAAGCGAATCCTTCAGGTTTAAATCACTTAACCTAGTTCCGGAAAAATTGTTTGTCCCTCTCACATCCGACAAATCTTTTGGAAAACTGGCACCAGCCTGTCCGCCAATATACATTTCGGCATGTATCTGGTTCGTACTCATTCCCAAGCAGAGAGCCATTCCAGTAACCACGACCATCATGGTGAATTTAGTGGTGTGCATGTCAGTCTCCTTGAGGCTAAAGATTTGTTCAATTATAGATTGATACCACAACATAGTCGATAAACATACTCGAGGAGACTCTGGAAAATTCAGTTCTGTACGATCAGATACAGCACATCGAATTAATTAGAAGTGAACGGTGCCAGGAAAATTGTAAAGGGGGCTTGCTGTTTTGACAAAAGAGGACTTTAGGATTCCCTGCTATTCAGGCAATTCAAAATATGAGATTGAGTTTTTACGTGAGTAGCGAGAGGACAGACGTCAGTGTTATATACTGAGGAAAGTAATCGCATACAAGGAAAGGGGAAACATATGAATGAGAAGAACGCCAACATGTCTTCGAAAAAAGAAATCACGACCTTAGGAGGTGGCTGCTTTTGGTGCTTGGAAGCCGCCTATGACCAACTCAAGGGAGTCGAATCGGTTGAGTCAGGATATATGGGCGGGCAGGTTCAAAACCCTACGTATGACGCCGTGTGCATGGGAAACACGGGCCATGTAGAAGTGGTACAGGTGACGTTCGATCCTTCTATCATCTCCTATCGCGAAATCCTTGAAATTTTCTTTGCGATTCATGATCCAACGACGCTCAACCGTCAGGGCAACGATTCGGGCACACAATACCGCTCAGCGATTTTTTATCACTCTCCAGAACAGAAAGACATGGCTGAAGAAGTGATCGCACGTTTTACGAAAGAAGAGATTTTCGATCAACCGATTGTGACAGAAGTTGTACCCGCCGTAACATTTTATATCGCCGAAGAGTATCATCAAGAATACTTTGTTCGAAATCCTTCTCAACCATACTGTGCGTACCTGATTAATCCAAAGGTTGCTAAGTTTCGCCAGCAATTTGCTGAAAAACTGAAGACGAGTTAGTCGTTCCGTTCAGTTCGAGACCTCATTCGAATATTTACTCGATCTATAATGACTAAGCTTTCACGAAGTTCACTATCTGGGACTTTTGTGAGGAGGCGTTTTAAGGCCTTTTGTGTTTCTTCGGCAGTGGTAGGCCATATTCGAAGCCGGATGATTCCAGGATGCGTTCCGACAGGAAAAGACCGCTGGTCAGCAAAGTCTTCGTCAAAAGTGACAATAATACATCCTTGACTTTGAGCCCAACGAAAAATTTCTTCATCACTTTTACCTGAAAGTCCTATGTCAGATGTGTGCGTAATGTTCCACGCAGGTCGTATGCTCTCTAACCAAATTTTTATAGAACGGGGGATATTCTGATCAAGTAGAACGGCGAGTGAGTCAGGCACGCGGGATAACTTTTTCCTCGTCAATAACCTGCTGAGCGTAATCGAGAGCGGCGGTCACATCTTCAAGCGTAAGTTCAGGGTATGATTCTGCCACCATTTCGATCGTATACCCTCCAGCCATCATACCGAGAATGTTCTTTACCATGATGCGTGTCCCACGAATACATGGTTTGCCGCTACAAACCTTAGGGTCAACTGTTATTCGATCTTGATACATAGCTTTTTCGATTTTTCTGTAAAGGATTGTAAGTTTATCATAACAACCTTCTCGTAGGTGGTCAAAGAAGCACAATTATGACCTTTAATCATTACGATCTTGAGTATGCAACCCATACCCTTGATCTATATTTTTGTATAGGGGAAGTATCCCATAGTCAACGATTTGAAAATATGTTCGCTAAAGTCTCTTTAAGACTTCCCCATGTATCGGCTTGAAGGGTAGCTTGATGTGAATGGACAACCAGTTCAGCTTTTGGAGGACAAAAGGGAAATTTCTTATCGGTAAGCCCAAGAGGTCGAGCGATGAGACTTCCATCAGTCCGTGAGGCGAGTCGCGCTGTGATAAGTAATTGATCGCGTGGTTCAAGCACACAAAAAGACTGATAACCCAGTGCATTATACTTCGTGGGTTCGACAAAGTTTACACGATAGCGTCCAGTGGAAAAGACCACATCGCCTTCCTTGATTGGCCCTTCGGGCCCGGTGGAATAGAGAAACATGGGGAGGATGAGAATTCCGAGGACTGTCAGCCCAATCGGCACAAGTGGGCTTCGGACTGCCGGGCCTTCATCTTTTTCAGAGTCTGCGCCCATTTCAACCTGATCAATT
>BQIU01000182.1 GCA_021603905.1 Nitrospirales bacterium | reverse complement strand
AATGTCACGTTCTCATCTATCACATTATCTGGGATCTCGTGCATACACTGCTTGCCGATGAGCGTGGAGCTGTCACGTCAACAAAGGTGCCTCAATGAAATTTGTGGACGAATTTCGTGATCCTCAAAAAGCCCAGGTGCTGCTCCAAGAAATCCAAGCATTAGTCAAACGCATTGACACCTGTCGACACCGGCCGGTCTGCATCATGGAAGTCTGCGGTGGTCATACGCACACGATTTTTCGATATGGACTCAACAAGATGCTCCCCGAGGAAGTGGAATTCGTTCATGGACCGGGCTGTCCTGTGTGCGTATTACCACGAGGACGGGTCGACGATTGTGTCGCCCTCGCTGAACGACCAGATGTCATTATGACTACCTTTGGGGATGCGATGCGCGTGACCGGGTCGAAGAAAAACTTGCTTCAAGCCAAGGCTGATGGTGCCGATGTGCGCATGGTCTATTCGCCATTGGACGCGTTACAGATTGCAAGGGCCCACCCAGACAAAGAAGTTGTGTTTTTCGGTCTTGGGTTTGAAACCACGATGCCCAGTACGGCACTGACGGTTATTCGGGCTCAGGAGGAAAACCTCACAAACTTTTCGCTCTTCTGTAATCACATCACGATCATTCCCACGATCAAGGCGGTCTTGGATTCTCCAGGGTTACAGCTCGATGGGTTTCTTGGTCCAGGTCATGTCAGTATGGTGATTGGCATAGCCCCATATTCTTTTATTGCCAAACGCTATAGAAAACCCCTGACGATTGCCGGATTTGAACCGCTCGATATTTTGCAATCAGTCTGGATGGTGCTGAAGCAACTGGCCGAAGGACGATGTGAAGTTGAAAACCAATATCAGCGCATTGTGCCACAACAAGGAAATGTTCAAGCACTCGAAGCGATTCAGAGAGTCTTTGAATTACGGAAATTTTTTGAATGGCGTGGTTTAGGGTCGATTGATCATTCAGGCGTGCGGGTTCGTGAGGAGTTCTCGGTATTTGATGCTGAACGAAAGTTTTCGGTTCCGAATGTGACCATTGCTGATCCTACGGCCTGTCAATGTGGTGAAGTCCTAACCGGGGCGATCAAGCCCAATCAATGCAAAGTTTTTGGAACAAGCTGTACGCCAGAGAATGCGTTAGGCGCACTCATGGTGTCCACTGAAGGCGCATGTGCTGCGTATTACAACTACGGCTGGATTGACCGGAACGACATTCAATCCGTCAGCGTTTCGATTTAACGAAAGCACTCAGTTCTATGAAACCCTCGATGCTCTTACCTGATGAAGTTTCTTCGGAGGCCAAAACATCTCTGACGAAAAAAATGCGAGATCAACGGATAACCCTGGCGCACGGGTCAGGTGGAAAAGCGATGCGCGGTCTTATTGAAACCCTGTTTGTCCGGACATTCAATAATCCTGTCCTCGAGGCCTTAGAAGACCAAGCCGTGTTTCCCTTACAGGAATTATCGCAGCATGGTCATCGACTGGCCTTTACTACCGATAGTTATGTCGTTCATCCGCTATTTTTTCCTGGCGGCAATATTGGTGAACTGGCGGTGAATGGTACGGTGAACGATTTGGCTGTCAGCGGGGCGCGTCCACTCTATCTCTCGTGCAGCATGATTATGGAAGAAGGGCTCGCCATGGAATCACTTGCCCAAATCGTGCTTTCGATGAAACAGGCTGCAGATCAAGCCGGCGTGGCGATTGTGACGGGAGACACCAAAGTTGTCGAGCGAGGCTCAGCGGATAAACTCTTCATTAATACGGCAGGCATTGGGATCATCCCTGAGGGTATCTGTATTTCTGTGCACGGAGCTCGACCAGGCGATGCGATTGTGACGAATGGATTCATTGGCGACCATGGTGTGGCCATCCTTCTCGCCAGGAATGAATTAGCTTTAGAATCTAATGTTGAAAGTGACACACAATCCCTCAATGACCTAATTGCCAAGATGTTAACGGTATGCCCTGATATCCGTTGTATGCGGGATGCCACACGTGGCGGAGTTGCCACGGTCTTAAATGAGTTTGCCGCTGCGGCCGGAGTTTCAATGTATGTGCATGAATCAGCCATACCCATGAGAGAACCTGTTCGGGGAGCCTGTGAAATATTAGGCCTGGATCCCCTTTATCTGGCCAACGAAGGGAAACTTGTAGCGATTGTTCCGCAGGAGAGGGCCGAGCAACTTGTGGCGACTATGCAACGACACCCAGCAGGGACACACAGTGCTATCATTGGAACGGTCAAGGTATCACCCGCAGGCACGGTGCTGTTATCGACCACGTTTGGCGGTACGCGTATTGTCGATACGTTGGTAGGAGAGCAGTTGCCCAGGATTTGCTAGGCCAGACACGTGATGAGGACTTTCACCGAACACACAGTTGACATTGCAGACAACGGTCATGTTGAACATCTCACGTATAGAGGGCTCTTGTCTTTTCAACAGGGTGAGGCGATTTGGGGTGCGAGCGTAGGATTCAGGGCCATGCAAACGGCAGGATTGGTTTTGTCCAGGACTCGCCTGTGGGATCGAGAGTTTCTCTCAGTGATGAGTGCTCACCCTGGACCAGGAGTGCTCGGTGCCATTGAATATGTCACCCATTGTGCGAGCCGAAACCGCTTTCACTTGCTTGCCCCGACTCAATCGACTGGGTGCCATGGAAACATGGAATTTCGCTGGTGGGTGAGTGATTCTTCCCAATGCGTGGAGATCGAACTTTGTCATGGATTTGTTCCTCAGCAATTCTTTGAATTCGTTGATCGCGTAAGATCATCCAAAGAAAAGGCTGATGACAAATCTAAACTTGAAGAATTAAAGCAAGAGTTGACGAGGAAAGTTTTGATGGGACCACTCGAAGAAATTTTTTATAGTACGGACGTCCTTAATCCTATTCCGCGAGAAGCGAATCAATGCACGAATTGAGCTTGACGCGCAATATCGTCTCTATCGTGTCTGAGAAAGCCCAAGGGGCCAAGGTTACGCAGGTGACGTTGGAAATCGGAAAATTCAGCGCCGTTCTGCCAGATGCTCTTCAGTTTTGTTTTGATATTGTGACGAAAGGCACGGTCGCCGAGGGAGCAGAGTTAGAAATCATTGAAACGCCTGGCACAGGAGTATGTGCTACCTGTGGTACAAAATTTTCACTCCAACAAATGTTTGATCCCTGTCCGTGCGGCTCAACTGACATCATTCGTCGCACAGGTTCGGAGCTGAACATTAAACAAATGGTGACGGCCTGATGTGTACGACCTGTGGGTGTTCTGATACGGCAAGTCCTCGAGTCACAAATCTGGAGACAGGGCAAACGAATTCTCTTGTGAGTCAGCATCATTCCCATGTGCATGGCGAACATGATCATGTTCACGACCATCACTCACATGGCGATCTTCATTCGCATGACCATGAACACACTGTGCTCATTGAAGAGGCCATTCTCAGCAAGAATGACCGATTAGCAGCAAAAAACCGGGAATGGTTCGAAGAGAAAAACATTTTTGCGCTCAATCTAGTCAGTTCTCCTGGGTCTGGGAAAACAACACTACTCGAACACACCATTCGTGATTTGCACGACAGCATGGCCATCTCAGTGGTTGAAGGCGATCAGGAGACGCTGCATGATGCTGAACGTATTCAGCGAACGGGATGCCGGGTTGTTCAAATTAATACTGGTGCCGGATGTCATCTTGAAGCCGATATGCTCGCGAGGGGTTTGGAAGAACTCAGGCCTCCTTCCCATTCACTTGTGTTTATTGAAAATGTGGGGAATCTCGTCTGTCCTGCACTGTTTGATCTTGGCGAACAATCCAAGGTCGCGATTCTCTCAACGACCGAGGGGGAAGATAAACCGTTGAAATATCCTCATATGTTTCAATCTTCAGCGGTCATGATCCTGAATAAAATTGATCTCCTTCCCTATCTGACATTTGATGTGAGCAAATGTCTGGAATATGCCAAGATGGTCAATCCACACATTCTGGTGTTCCAAGTTTCTGCGACAACGGGAGAAGGGTTGCAACAGTGGTACGATTGGATTCGAGCACAAATGAAGCCAAATTTTGATAACGATACAGCTCTAAGTTATAGCCATTTCAAATAACTTCTGATGCTTGAGGCGTGGGGTTCCTTTTATAATTCAACTGAAAATTGATTGGATTCGCTATAATGCTTCCAATGTGACATGACATGTCTTTGATATTGATCACGCCTTGCCAAATAATCTCGTCTTTCAGTTTTAGGAAATAGCAAGGGGAAGCATGTATCCTTTCTGCATTTTCCTGGACGTAAATCCAATCATTCGCTAACCCGAGCCCCCGTGCTTGGACATAAAAAAAGGGGGTGGGTTTGTCGTCCCACCCCCTTGCCGCTCACTTCGCCTCGTGGTGAGGCGTCGATTTCTTAGCTCTCGAGTTTGCCCTCGCGACGATTGCGGCGGCGCGCGAGCACCCATCCTTCAATCCCCACCAGGCCAATCCCCATCAACACCGGATAGATATACGCTTCCTGCGGCACCGGCGGCTCCATCACCAGGTAGTAGA
>BQIU01000181.1 GCA_021603905.1 Nitrospirales bacterium | reverse complement strand
CGCCCCAGTTCGTTGACAAGGGGAAAAAAGCGATTCATAATGGGGCCGAGTGCCGAAGTGGTGGAATGGCAGACACGCACGTTTAAGGGGCGTGTGGCGCAAGCCGTGCGGGTTCAAGTCCCGCCTTCGGCACCAAACTCTTTCTTCCTCGCGATATCCTCTCCCTCTTTTCAGATAATACCGAGTGCCCGATTTGAGTGGTAATCCCTTGCCTGAACGTACAAGTGTGCGTTCGAATAGGTTAGGGGCTGTTGGGAATTTCAAATTGACGGATGCAGGGAGGCAGTGTGGTATTTCTATGGTATACCAGTTTGGTATTACTTTCTGGGTTAGAGGGGGAGCATGAGCACGAGTCGAATGACTGAAAAAGGCCAAATCACCATACCGAAACTGTTGCGAAACCGACTAGGGCTACACCCTGGCGATGAGGTTGAATTGAGAGAGGTGAAAGATGGAATTCGAGTACAAAAGAAAGCATCACCTGCCCGCTTTGCAAAATATCGTGGGGTTTTAAAACCGCTAAAGGGAAAAACCTCGGACGAGCTTATTGAAGATATGCGTGGACAATGATTACGGCGGTTGATACCAATATTCTTCTTGATCTCCTCATTCCCGGTTCTTCAAATGTTAAGGAAGCTCAGCATCAATTAGACGTCGCGAGTGAAAAGGGCTAGGTGATCCAGCGAAGTGGTCTTGGCCGAGCTGCTGCATATTTCCCAAGCTCTCATGTATTAGAAGTATTTCTCGCGGATACCAGGCTTGAACTCCTGACGGGCGACCAAGAAGTGTGGGTTCGTGCTGGTCAGGCCTGGGGAATGTTTGCCAAACGCCAAAAGACTGTCATGGTCTGTGCGAAATGCGGGCGGAGCCAACAGGTCCCCTGTATGCAGTGCCAAGCCCCACTACGGAGTCGACAGCATATCGTGGCTGACTTTTTGATAGGCGCGCATACGGAACTTCGAGCCGATCAGCTATTAACCCGAGATCGCGGATATTACAGCACCTATTTCCCAAACCTTTCTCTCGTCTTATCGTAGTCTCGATGTCTCCCTGAGAATTTCATTTCCTCCATCACTCTACATATTACATTGTTCGTTGCCTCTTTCGTTGCCTTTTAAGTGCACCTGCACTACGCTTAATTTTTACAATCACACAACGCTTCCTTCCGGTTCTCGCCCTCGCCCTATTAGGGAGAGGGAAGGGTGAGGGTAACGCGCAATCGAACTGAAAAGGCCTGATGATTAAAGTCTAAAATACTATCTGTCATCCTTTATGCCCACAGTTTTTCTCAGCTATGCCAGCCAAGATGAAGCCTACGCAAAATCCTTAAAACAAGAATTGACCAACCACGAAATCACCGTCTGGTTTAATCTTATTCCCATGGACATCAATATCCATCACTTTTCCTCAAAGAAGGCTCCTAGGCTTCGTGTTTTCTAAACGTTACGCCACGTCGCACCTAAAAATTTACACCTCCCCTGCGTTCGCTCCTCTCACTTGCCCCATGCTTCGCATGGGTTCCGGAAAAATTCCTAGACAGCGACGGCCACGAAAAAACCGCATGGACCACGGTTGGCACCGCCTTTCAACATGACAAAGGCAGTATTTCCCTGCGTTTGCTCGCCAATATTGCGGTATCCGGTGACGTGGGTGTTATTTCCGAAAGATGATGAAGCCAAAAAAGAATAGAGCAGGGGGACTGTATGCACCATGTCCCGCGACGCGCTCAAGCCGGGAACGGCCTTCCGCTCTACCTATGTCAAAGACGATATTTTTGTCTTTGTGCAGCCGTGCTCGATCATGGAAGGGGATGGATTATTTCGGCGGTTCAACATGACCGCCGGATTTATCGAGCTGGAATGGTATCGGTTTCAAAATGACGCAAGCCATTTACACCGGGCGCAGGAATTTGATTTTGTATAATTACCCCTCATATAAAAACTCTGAAAAAAGAGGCCAGTACCGCGAGTAGTGGCCTTTTTTCTTGAAAAGCCCTACACTAAAAAAAGAAAGGGGTTTTGGGTAAGACATGCCGAAGGTGAACCACGAGATACTAAAATGGGCGCGCACGACGGCGGGTTTGGATGAAGACCAAGCCGCAAAAAAACTCGGCATGAAAGACACCAAAAAAGGCAGCGCTGTAGAAAAATTAGCCGCGCTTGAAACTGGTGATATATCCCCGACAAGAGCGCAACTTGTCAAAATGTCTAAGCATTATCGGCGACCGCTTTTGACATTTTATTTGTCTGACAAGCCACGCATTGGAAACCGAGGACAGGATTACCGAACGCTTCCTGAAGCAGTAGAGATTACCCAAGAAGCCTTGGTCGATGTCGTCATACGAGATATTCGGGCACGACAAGCCTTGGTACGGAATGTTTTGGAAGACGAAGACGAGGCCGCGAAACTTCCATTTATTAGTTCTTTAAAGATGAGTGATGGTGTTAACACCGCGATTACTTCTCTTAAGAAACACTTGAAATGGAAATTGAACGATTACAGAAACCAGCCAGATATTGATAAAGCTTTTGCATTCCTACGCGGCAAAGCAGAAGAGGCGGGGGTCTTCGTCTTACTGATTGATAATCTCGGCAGCTATCACACAAGGATTGAGGTTGAGGCGTTTCGTGGTTTTGCTCTGGCCGATGATGTCGCGCCGTTTGTCGCGATTAATGCGAACGATACGAAAGGCGCGTGGTGCTTCACGCTGTTACATGAACTCGTTCATATTTGGCTTGGCGCAACAGGCGTAAGCGGCAACAGTGGCAATTATGGTGAGCAGGAAATAGAAAAATTCTGTAACGATGTAGCGAGTGAATTTCTTGTACCCATGCAAGAAATTCAACAGCTTGAAATTAATAATAAAACAGATTTTCAAACAGCCAAGGAGCTTATTAAGCAATTTGCGTTGCGCTGCAAAGTCAGCAATGCCATGGTTGCGTATAAATTATGTCGTATGAATTTCATCACCTATGATCGGTTTAAAGAATTTAAAGCGGCCTTTAGAGCTGATTACCTCAAATGGAAAGAAACTCAAAAAGCCAAGGCAAAAGAGAAAGAAGGCGGGCCTAGCTATTACGTCACCAAAAAACATCGTGTTGGTAATGGCCTCATTAATTTAGTGGCTAGGATGATGCAGGGTGGAGCCATTACGACCACGAAAGCGGGAAGGGTACTTGGTGTTCGACCTCAAAATGTTCCGGGCGTAATCGAGAATAGCCGCCCTCAAGTCTTGCAGAATTTTGTCTAGGAGTAGGAAAAGCTATTGATTTATCTCCTAGATGCAAATGTTTTAATTGACGCCAACAGAGATTATTACCGTATAGGCAGTGTCGATGAATTTTGGGAATGGCTTGTTCATCACGGGGAACAGGGCAACATTAAAATTCCGGAAGAAATTTATGAAGAAATCAAAGCCGGAAATGATGATCTTGCAGCATGGACGAAAGAACGTGAAACGGAAGAAGCCCTTAAACTGGCTGAGGAGGTAGATATTGAACTTGTACGAAAAGTGACAAAGGAAGAATACGGAGACAACCTATCCGACATTGATCTGGAAAAAATTGAACGTGATCCCTTTTTAATTGCCTACGCGTTGGTGAACCCGCCAGAAAGAATAATCGTGACCACGGAAAATTCAAAGCCGAGCAAACAGGGCGCTAACAGGCATATTCCAGATGTTTCGAAGCAGTTCGGACTTCAGAGCATCAACACGTATGAACTCACAAGGTTGTTGCGCTTCTCTACCAAATGGAAAACCGCACCTTAAAAACTTTCCCATAATAATGAGTGATAATATAGATTACGACAAATCAGACATTCTTTTGCCATGCGTTTCAAAGCGTTAGGGTTTCTGTCTTCCGCTCCAAACGTGAAGATTATCAATAACATCCTTCTTGATCTCGTCATACACCAGATGGCTTTGTAGGCGTAGCGCCGGATATTGCCCTCGAAGGCCCGCCCTAATTGCGGATTATCCATGAGCAAATCAAAACTATAGAAGAGGCCGTCCAGATATTCCTCGGCTTGCCCTTCACCAAAATATTGAATGTGTAGTGAGTAATCGCTTTGATATTAGATTGCGCGCGCCGGGAAAGCCTGTAGGTCATCCACCATTCATCTCGGCTTTGACTTCGGCCATGATATCGGCTGGGGTGCAAGGTCCAGCGAACCCGCTGTCGATGCCCTCTTGAACATCCCGGCGTTCAACCGCCTTCTTCTGTTCGAGGGTGAGACTATCCCACAGCTTCATATCCTCATCCGTGGGAAAGACGGTTGAGGAGAATTTCACATGGGAAATGTCGTCTGTTATGTCGATGTCGCTCATAGGCTCAGAATACCAAAGAACCTTCAAAACTGCACGGCTTTTCTTTCGGTGTGGACAAGGAAAAATTAAGGCTTCTGTCGGTTTTCATTTTCCGGCATACTTTCCCTATGAATATCACCGCGTCATTTTGGAAAGTGGCTCGTGTTCCGTCCCAGCGGCACGGCTATAAGTTCAAAAGCCCGAAGTTTTGGCCACGTCTGAAGAATCCCCGCCGTTTCAATATGCCAAAGCCAAAATGGATGAAGTAATCGCGTCCCGTTACCGGCGAGCGAATTGTTCTTCGAGTTCGGCTTCTTCCCGCTGTGGCCGTGATTTTCGACCTCTTGGAATGTCATGGGTCATCACATCCACGTCATAGAGGAAGGCTTTCATCATCCGAAAGGCCCCCCAAACTTGCGC
>BQIU01000180.1 GCA_021603905.1 Nitrospirales bacterium | reverse complement strand
CCAGGTCTCTTGGTTGGGGGAATGGAAAGAAACACCCGAAGCACAGGCCATAAAAGCCCGAGGTCATGGAACGCTCCACTGGAGTGGAACCCATGTCATCCTTCTCACCGGCGTGGAAGGCGACTTACCATTTGGAATGGCTGATCGACAAGCACTCTCCTAGCCACTCTCTCATTCTGCAAACACTCCTCAATCATCTCTTCACACGATCAAAGAATAGAATGCCAATCATGACGTCTTCATATTCAAAGAAAATCACCAAAATTGTCGAGACAGACTTCCTTGTCATTGGAAGTGGCGTGGCTGGACTTCGCGCAGCTCTGGAACTCTGCCATCATGGACGCGTACTGATGATAGCCAAAGGTGGCCCACAGGAAAATAGTACGCTCTTTGCTCAAGGCGGTGTCGCGGTCGCGTTAAGTGAGGAAGACCATGTCGACTTGCATTTTACCGACACGATCAAGGCCGGCCATCAACTCTGCCGGAAACCGGCTACCAAGGCTCTTGTCCAAGAAGGCCCAGCGCGCATCGAAGAATTACTGGCATGGGGCGCCAAATTCGATAAGGTCAAGGGCAAGCTCGCTTTTGCTCACGAGGGAGCTCATAGCCGGCGACGAATTCTACGAGCTGGAGGTGACGCGATCGGAAGCGAGATGGTGAGAGTTCTGACAGCCCACGCCCGTCAACAACCGACTATTCAGTGGATTGGGAATCAATTCAGTATTGATTTACTGGTGCTCGATAGTCAGTGCTGTGGCGCTATTGTCCTGGATGAACTCACGGGAGAATTAAAATTGATCCTCGCTTCCGCCACCGTCCTTTCAACGGGAGGCGCAGGACAGGTCTATGCCCGCACAACGAACCCAGGAAGTGCGACAGGCGACGGAATTGCCATGGCCTTGCGAGCAGGGGCTGCGCTTGAAGATATGGAGTTTGTGCAGTTTCATCCCACAGCCCTGTACTTACCCTCAAGTCCACCATTTTTGCTTTCCGAGGCCATAAGAGGAGAAGGAGGACGATTACGGAATAATAAGCGGGAATTCTTCATGAAGCGCTACCACAAAGATAAAGAACTGGCATCACGGGATATTGTCGCAAGAGCGATATGGGCCGAAATGCAAGCGACTAAAGCCCGACATGTCTATCTAGACATCACCCATCTTAGTGCAACATTTATCAAAAAACGATTCCCGACCATTTACGCCACATGCCTTCGCTTCGATATTGATATCACTGAAGAATGGATACCCGTGTCTCCAAGCGCCCATTACTGGATGGGTGGCGTCTATACTGATCTTCATGGGGCCACCACCCTACCGGGCCTTTTTGCTGCCGGTGAAGTGGCCTGCAGCGGAGTGCACGGGGCCAATCGTCTCGCAAGCAATTCTCTTTTAGAAGGCTTGGTCTTCGGACTGCGTTCAGCTCAATCGGCTGTCACATTCGCCTCAAACTCCTCGACTCCCCACTTAACCCTTCGAGACCTTCGAAAGCGATCGAAGCCGATTTCGAAGCCGTTAGAAGACGCAGAAAAGCTTCGGAACTCTCTCCGCCGCTTGATGTGGACGAAGGTAGGACTCGTTCGTCACGGCAACATTCTAACGAAAGCCGTAAGCCAACTGAGTCGATGGGAAAAAACATTAGAGCAAACGTCACTCACGCGCACAAATATGGAAACCCAGAATTTGCTTCAGGTCGGTCGGTCGACAACTGAAGCGGCATTATGGAGAGAGAATAGTGTCGGCGCGCATTTCCGAGAAGATTTCCCAACCCACAAGGGCCTCACTTGGAAAACGCATAGCCGTTCGCATCGACCTCTCAACACTGATCACTTCCCTTTGACATGAGAATAAGACTTGGGATTTGAACTTTTCTGCACTTTCAAAAATCCACCTCATGACTCAGGATCAGCCATCTACAAAACGATTCAGGTTGGCTTGAAATAGCTGGTGCAACTTCACGGTCCAAACACCAGGACATGAGCCGCCAATACGATGACCATCTACCTGAGAGACCGGCATCACCTCCATACCGGTATTTGTGAGAAAACACTCCTCCGAGACTAATAACTGTTCTACCGAAAACGAGCTCTCCGCAACAGACAATCCTTCTTCCTTCGCAAGCGTTATCACAACATCTCGAGTGACTCCACGAAGAATGCCGCATTCCGTCGATGGCGTACACAGCTGTCCTTGACAGACAAAGAAAATATTGCTCGTTGTACATTCAGTCAAAAATCCATCCATATTCAACATCAATGCATCGAAACTTCCGACACGAGAGGCTTCGTGCTTTGCCAAAATATTGTTGAGAAAACTCAGAGACTTTACTTCTGGCGGTTGCGCAATAATCGGATTTCGCCGAATGTTCACTAGCGCAAGATGGACGCCATTTTGACGGAAATCGACAGGATAGGGCTTATATAGTTTGGGCATGATGACCACCGTCGGGCGAGAACACAATGAAGGATCCAGACCAATCTCTCCTTCGCCCCGAGAAATGGTAATACGAATCGATGCATCCGACAAGTCATTGCGTCGCAAGGACTCTGAAAGCAGTTCCCGCCATTGGGACTTGGGGATAGGCAAGGAAAGTCCAATGAGATCACAAGAAGCTGTGAGCCGTTCAAGATGTCGTTCGATTTGAAAAATTTGTCCGTGATAGGCACGAAGAGTTTCAAATACGCCGTCTCCATACAAAAACCCATGATCAAACACCGAGATCATCGCTTGATCCCGAGAAACAAACCTATCGTTTAAGTAGATCCACTCCGTTTCTCCAACATTTTGCACTTTACAATTTTCACGTTGCATTGACTCTTCACCCTTCAGACCTAACTCCGTCATCTTCCCCCTCAACCAAACGCCTGAAAAAACGCTTGAGCTTTATGTACGGTTTCATCATATTCTTGACCTGGGATTGAGTCTGCCACAATACCGGCTCCGACCTGTAAATACCCCTGATCCGGAGCCAACAACAGCGTTCGAATGAGGATGTTCATATCCATCTGGCCCGACCAACTCATGTACCCAAGCGACCCGGTATAAACCCCGCGACGAACAGGTTCTAATTGTTCAATAATTTCCATACAATGGACTTTGGGAACTCCAGTAATGGTTCCACCGGGAAAGGCGGCTCGAAGCACATCAAACGCCGTGACACCTTTTTTGACAAAACCAGAAATATTCGACACGAGATGGGAAACATGTGAATACCGTTCAACAGTCATGAACTGCTCGGCCGAAATCGTGCCATACCGACAGACTCGGCCAAGATCGTTTCTTGCCAAATCAACGAGCATTAAATGCTCAGCACGTTCTTTAGGGCTGGCTAATAATTCCCCTATGAATCGACGATCTTCACTGATCGTCCTTCCACGAGGGCGAGTGCCGGCAATGGGTCGAATTTCCACTCGCTGTCCGTCTAATCGAACCAATCGTTCAGGGGAGTTAGAAACTAGAGTATAGTTGTCTAACATCAGAAGAGCGGAAAACGGAGACGGATTCACTTGACGAATCCGTTGATACCAACAGGCTCCTTGTACGTGATGGTCTTGAGGGAAATTTCGAGGAACATCTATCGTAAATCGATGTGAAAGATTCGCTTGATAAATATCGCCAGCGGCGATCAAAGCCTGACAGATTTCGACTCGATTGATATAGTCTTGCCTCGACTGTTGGGCTTCAATTGGAGGCCTCGAGACATGAGGCCAATTACTGGTCAGATTCAAATGTTCATCTGATTTTTTCAATTGAGCCTGCCAATCGAGTAACCGCTCTTTGCCTTCCCGAACGAGTCGATCTCGAGACTCACTAACCCATCGCTTAGGTTCAGGTGTAAAAATAAAATGCAGTGCATTTGAGTCATGATCTATGGCAGCCAAAACTTCTACAAACAGAAACACCATATCCGGCAACTGCAAATCGTCAACGGCCAACTCGGGAATCCGTTCAAACTGACGGACCATGTCATAACTCAGAAATCCGACAGCCCCACCAAGAAACGGAGGCAAATGGGGTAAGCGTGGATACGGCGTAGCTGGAAACAACTCCGTCAATTTATCAAAAGGATCCCCAACTCCATCGACTTGGCCATCGCGGTTCCATATTTCATAACGAGGCCCTTTGGTGGAGAAGATCTGGTATGGCTGACAACCAATAAATGAATACCGTGCTAACCCGGACACTCCCCCGCCGCTCTCCAATAGAAAAGACGAAGGCAGTCCGCCAGTCAGTCGAATATAGAGTTCAAATGTATTTTCAGCGGGTAATGAGCAAGTAAGGACAAGTGGCTCTGGAGTCGCGGCACGGAGAAATCGCTGGGTGGACCAGGACGAACACGAAGACATGTCGCCCATAGGTTACTCGTCGTCGGGCGCGGATGAAGACTCAAGGGCCTGTGTCGCCTCTTCAGGAGTTAACAGCCCTTTATTGACTAACGTATCGACAAGTTCATCAACAGACTTAGATGATACTCGTTTCAAACCTCGAACTTGTATGGTGGGAGGATAAAATCGTAGATAATCTGGATTATCCAGTTCAAGTGTAATGGACTCACTCTCTGCATAAGGCGCTAACTCTTTTTTGGAACCATACGGAACAAGAAAATATGGCCTTCCATCTTTCGTATGGCCATCAGCCCCTTTCACGTTAATACGATCAGAAACGTTGGCTCCGCTCAGCTCAACAATTCTATCAATGACCAGGACAAGAGATTCAGCCACAACGGGAACGTCTGTTTGATTTTTGACC
>BQIU01000179.1 GCA_021603905.1 Nitrospirales bacterium | reverse complement strand
ACCTGGCGACGGCTCCGAGGATTCAACGAGTTGCCCAAGGTCATCGCAGGCAGAGTATTCATAGATGGAATCGAAGAAACAAGCACGGACCCAGTCGCCGCGTGAGCAACTCGGCAGACACTACATTTGACAACAGCTCCTAAACTTCCCCCCATAGGGCTCTGCTCCTAAAGTCAGAATCCACAACTGAGAACTGAGCCCCTTTTAGATCACCTAATTATCCATTTTGATACGATACGTATCGAATTTGATAACATCATCACTACCAACAAACGTCCAATGGTCGAGCTTTTGCGTCACTGATACAAAGCAATGACTCATACCTACAGGGAGTATCACACCCCAATCTCATAGTAGAAAATTTTGTAGATTTTATAGGAGGCAACACTACTTATTAGTGAGTACCAGACGTTTTTACAACAACCGGTCAGTCTATTTATCAATACCCCCTCTAATGGACGATGGAAGAACTACGTACCAAACATTCTTTTCATTGAAAAAAATTAAAAAGCATTCCTATACTCTCACGTGAGAGACCACAATGAGGTGGTCAAGATGTAAGGAGAAGTTTGTGCTAGCTAAAGTATTGAGCGCTGGCCTGTGGGGATTAGAAGCGCACTTAATCGAGGTCGAAGTTGATATCGGCGGTGGGTTACCTCAATTTTCGATTGTGGGACTGCCGGACGCTACCGTGCGCGAAAGTCGTGATCGCGTTCGAGCCGCCCTCAAGAACACCGGATTTAAGTTTCCGCCAAAAAAGATCACCGTCAACTTGGCTCCTGCTGGCATCAAAAAAGAAGGTGCCGGACTTGAACTTGCTATTGCCATCGCCATGCTGGTGGCGGAAGGCATACTTTCGCCAGACGTGGTTGAACAGTTTGTCTTTGTCGGTGAACTTTCACTCGATGGACGGATTAAACCAGTGACGGGGGCACTCTCAATCGGAATGGTGTGCCGCAACATTCATCCGTTGCTTCTTCCCGTTGCCAATGCCGAAGAAGCTGCCGTCATTGAAGATGCCACGGTCTATGGCGTTCACACCCTACCGGAAGTTGTCGAATTTTTGAATAGCTCCATTGTGCTAACTCCGACGCAACACCACACACGCCAGCCCATGTGGCCCGAAACCATATTGGACGAAGATTTTGCCGATGTGAAAGGACAACTGCACGCGAAACGCGCACTTGAGGTTGCCGCGGCCGGTGGCCACAATATCTTAATGGTTGGGCCGCCGGGGTCAGGGAAAACGATGCTAGCTCAACGATTGCCCGGCATTCTTGCTCCCATGCAGATGCAGGAACGCCTCGAAGCCAGTCAAGTCCATAGCATCGCAGGGACACTGGGCTCCAATTCTCCACTCATCACGACACGACCGTTTCGATCCCCACATCATAATATTTCAGATGCCGGACTGATCGGTGGAGGGACGATTCCCAGACCAGGTGAAGTCTCATTGGCTCATCACGGTGTGTTATTTTTGGATGAAGTGCTAGAATTTAAACGATCGGTGCTTGATGGACTTCGGCAACCATTAGAAAATGGAACCGTGACCTTAACCCGTGTGAACGCCACACTAACCTATCCAGCACGCATGATGCTCATCGCCGCTATGAACCCCTGCCCTTGTGGATATCTTGGCGATCGCAGCCATGAGTGTCTCTGCACGCCCCGTCAAATTCGTCGCTATCGCTCCCGCCTTTCTGGGCCATTACGCGACCGATTGGATATTCAACTGGATGTTCCGGCTGTTCCGGTTAGTGATTTATCCAAAGCTGTGGTTGGCGAGACATCTGCAGTTATTCGGCAACGTGTGACGGCTGCCCGGGAACGTCAAACGTCCCGATATCAAAAAGACCGGTTATTCAGCAATGCACAACTCAAACCACGCCACCTACAACAATACTGTGAGATTGATCCGGCAGGGCAGAACCTGTTAGAACGTGCTGTTTCCCAGCTTGGGCTGTCAGCGAGGGCCTTTGGCCGTATTCTCCGAGTCGCACGAACCATTGCCGACTTAGCCGAATCCGAGATCATTGCTCCCCCACATGTCGCGGAAGCAATTCAATATCGGGCTTTTGATCGTCCCATAACCGTGTAGACCAACTATGAGCCTGTCCGAGATTAGCGATCGTCACGAGGTTTTAGGTGAATGTCTAGACCACGATTGATGGGGGTCGACGGTCACTGAGACTAGACATTGGGTGCGAGGTTACGAAGATAGTCTGAAAGTGCGGATCACAGATGGTCTAGTAAGTCGGATCTTGCGATCGTTTGAGGCGAATAGTGGGGACTATTTAACAAAAAGGATCGAAAAATCTGGCCAAATTCTGTGCAACCGCAGTAGATGAGTCGAATCTTGGATAGGTTCCTAACATGCAGTCTTTTAAAATCTTTCGATGGTGGTTCATGGTTGGAGCCATGATGGCCTTAGCCGTGATCATGATCCAAGGGGGAATGCGAGAGTTGATGGTCGCTCAAGAACCTATATGGGATGCTAAATTAGTGGAGTTGGTCCCACCCATTGTAGGAGGAGGGCTTCTTGGGGGTTGCATTGCCCTCATATTGAACCGTATCAAAAAAAAATAGAATTGAATCTAGCTATTCCCCGTTGCTTGCTACGGGGTACCCGAACAAAGGGAAGAGCTTGAGAAACCGTGGTGTCTCAAAGAGAATAGCTCTTCTTCTGAATACTCCGTTGCTTGCGGCGGGGATCTTTTATTTGAGCCTGTAGTTCGATTAAGGAGTATAATCCGATAAACCCGCTTGTATCCTCATTGAATTCGATTTTTGCAAATATCATTATGAACTTCACAGAGAAAGGAAAAATGAACGTATGGATGTCAAAGTAGGACCACATTGGTATCGAAATTCAGATGGAATCATAGAAATTGAAGGGCTCCCGCAAATTGAACTCCTTTTACGAAAACCAGAGGGCCCACTCGGCGTTAACTTTGCTATTTTCGATTCAGTCGGAAAGCTTCATGCCAAGGTAGAACGTAGTTCGATGGTCATCAATGAGCAAGGAACCTATGATCTTGTGAAAAGCGAAAAGCGATTTCTCCTTAGAATAAAAGAGTCAGGAAAGACCGTTCTTGACTTGCATCTCAAAGACGGGGGACACATAGAAATTCCACAGGGGGAATTTCATACACTGAAAGGCCATCTACTCACGATTACCCCAAAGGAATGGTCAGTTGAGAAAAGTAAAGGCAAGGAAGGCGAATCTGACATGAAAGGAAAGGCCGTAGCTGTCGCCTCAGAGTGAGGAGAAAACACGTCGCGTCTTTTGGCTAACGCTTCTGCTGGTCGCACCTATACATACATTTGCCTCTCCCGTCATCCCTAACCAACACTCGTTTCTACGCAAAGAGGACATTCGTTCATGACGTCAGACGTGGTACGAATATGGGAGTAAAACGGATACAGGCGGGAGAGATTCTAAATTTCTGCAGCTGGCGCGTGACAAGTCCCGTCACATATGGTGCAAGTTCGACAGGCAACTCCTTCACTCACCTGAGCTGGGCCTAACGCGCAGCTCAGATCAAGAGCCACGACATCACTTCCCTGAAAGGTCCAGAGGCGACCACACTTTTGGCAACAATACCAACTTGTATACCCCGGCCAATCTCGATCACGAACCGCCATCCATAACATCTTTCTTTCACATCGGAAGTTTCTCGACCAGCTGATCAACAATTCTGTCAATTCACCGATTCCCTTTAACTTCACTCGTCCCTGTTTCTTATTCCTGCATTACAGCCTGAATCTTTTCCTGGATGGTAGGAAACCATTCGTCAAATGGGATATCAGCATCCACCACGACCTCAAGCTTTCCATTGGGCAGTTTTTTAACCGACCCCGGACTTTCTGGTGAAAGCGGTATCTCCACCCATTCCCGAGAGAGATTCAACTCATCTGTTAATTCTAAAATCTTCGTGATTTGTTGAAACGACACAGCTTGCATCTTACTCACGTGTTCAGACTCCTTATGCCAGAATAGAATATGTGGACGAGTAAATTGTAGAAATGGTCCGAGCAGACTGTCAACGTTGTTCAGTTAGGTTGAGGAAAACGCTTTAGCAAACATGCGACCCGCGCTTTCAATATCCTCAGCTGACACATCCAAGTGCGTCACCACTCGAAATGACCGATCACCCACGGCATTTAATAACACCCCAGCCTTACGACAATAAGAAAGTAATTCATCCGTTGTTCCAAGTTTTCTGTCAACCTGAAACAGGACCATATTAGTTTCAACGTTGCCTGGGTCACACTGAACGCCGTGGATTTTGGATAAGAGCTGCGACAAACGTTTGGCATGTTGATGATCTTCAGTTAACCGCGCCACATGATGTTCCAACGCATAGACCCCCGCGGCCGCTAAAATACCAGCCTGACGCATCCCGCCACCAAACATTTTCCGCAATCGTCGAAGTTTGGCAATTCGTGTATCATCTGACACAATAAGTGATCCAACCGGAGCCCCCAAGGCTTTTGATAAACAAAAGGAAACGGTATCAAACGGGCTCGCGTAATCTGCAGCCGAAATTCCGGTCGCCGCCACGGCATTAAAAAGCCGAGCCCCATCCAAATGTAAAGCCAATCCGTTCGATCGTGCCACGTCCGTTAATTCGTGAATCGTCGACAAAGGATACACCGTTCCGCCACCGCAATTATGTGTTTGTTCTAAACACAACAAAGTAGTGGGTGGATTATGAATATCAGGATGACGAATAACGGCCTTCACGTCTTCGGCTGCCAAAATCCCCCGCATTCCAGAAATACATGTCAGCTGCACACCAGAA
>BQIU01000178.1 GCA_021603905.1 Nitrospirales bacterium | reverse complement strand
CTACGATCCTGAAAAGTCTGACGCGGAAGGCAGTGTGAATGATGGTGAGGGTGAGGAGCAGTCTGCAATGGGTGCTGATGAAGGTTCATCGGAATCAGATGCGGCGATGCAGGAAGAGCTTGTTCAGCAGAAGATTGAATTGCAGGATAACTATCGAAATTATCAAGAACATCTCCGAAAGGTGGAACAGGATTATCGCGAAGTGTTGCGCGAGGGAAAAGTCATGCTGCAAGACCTTAGTGCTGGCTCTTCTCGTGGTTTGCTCACTGCCAAAAAGATGATCGGGTCTCTCAATGATATTTTGGTGAGTAACGATTCTTCTCGTGCATTGATGAATTTGATGGGTTCCAATGAAACCGGAGAAGAATTTCTTCTACATTCACTCAATGTCTGCACACTTTCCATTCTGATTGCCCGCGATCTTGGTCTCAAGCGACATGAAATTGAAAAGATTGCGATGGGTGCGTTGCTGCATGACATTGGTGAACTGAAATATTCCGCTGAAATGTTGCTCAAAAAATCTCGCTCGACTTCAGCCGATACCAAAGCCGTCTTAAAAAAACATCCTCGGTATGGCAAGGACACGTTAACGGCATTTCCGACTGTTCCGCATGAATGCCTTGATATTGTCTTGCAGCATCACGAGCGGTTAAATGGATCAGGGTACCCCTCAGGACTTAAAGAGGCCGGCATTACTCAGTACGCCAAAATTGTGATGGTCGCTGATGCGTATGATGAACTGTGTAATCATCCTATCGCTTCGATGAGTCTGACACCCTCGGAAGCGCTCTCTGTGTTGTATACGAAAGAACGGGGAGGGTTGTGGAGTGATGCCGTGGTGACCTTGATACGTCAACTTGGTGTCTACCCGCCGGGATCGTTGGTGGTCCTGACGAATGGATCGATGGGGTTGGTGACAAGTGTGAATATGGAGGCACGGCTTCGACCGATCGTGATGGTGTACTCCCCTGATATCCCGAAAGAAGAGGCCATGATTCTGGACCTCGCGCGTATGGAGGAAATATCGATAAAAGAAGCGGTTCGTCCCCGTGAGTTATCCCCGGAAATTCGTGACTACCTTAATCCTCGCCGTATTATTTCATACTACCCTTCGACAACTGAAGTTGCTGAGGCTGTTCCAGCCCTTGTCGAGTAGCATGTGGTGGCAGAACGTTGCTGGGCACTATTAGGGTGTCACGGTCCACTTGCTAGAAGTGTCTATAGCGAGCCCAATTAACTTGCAGTTTATGAGGAAAGGTAGTCTAGACGACGATTGTTGTATATCTCTCGCAGTGTTGAATGAAGTGGTTGCCAATGGTGAGACCTGTTTGTCTGCGGAGAGTTAATTACAGGTCGCCTAGGCACCGAAATAAAACGCATCAAATTTTCGGAAGTTATTTGGAACGACTATAGCCTTTTCCCTTCACTGCCATTTTACACGTGGAATTTTAGAAATCTCTCGCCTCTTTGCCAATTTGAGGGTTTCTCCAAGTCGAGGAGTTTTTCCCGAGCTTTTGAATGCTTGGCAAGTCGGACGACTGAGAATTTTCTTCTCGTCAACATGGCCCAAGGGAGTTGCTGTCTGGCTTTGATGGCTTTCTCCAAGATAGCCACTGGAGAAACTGCTGGAGTCTTGATGGTTTCTGACCTTCAACACTTTCTACATCAGGATAGTCTACCCATAATTCTTGGCTCCCTAAATAGGTTTCTTCACGAAAGATTAACTGAGAACGCAATTGTGTGTAGCCTTGAGTTTGAAGAGTGTTGATCAAGTTTTGAATGGCTGAAGATTCGCTCGATGTCGAATGTTCATGGACTCTGACGCGTTCATAGCGAAGGATGGCATGGTATTCCTCTTGGTCGCAAGTACATTCAACCTGACGGGTGAATCCTCGTTCGCGTTCATCAAGGCCGGAGAGTTGATAAATATTCATTCGCGAATCTCGTTAACTAGAGCGTGAGCTCTGTGTACTCAAGAAAACATGGCAGGGCACAATACTACTTTAATGAACGCTGAATTATATTGTCTATCGTGCACTTTCGTGGTGGTATGGTGATGCTAAGTCATCCTCACTCAAGTTGTATGCCTTGAAATTTCACTATTTCTACATTAAAAGCCGAGAAATTTCATGGCTATATATTTCGTAGATTAAGGCATTGCGTATACGCACACTTATGTTTGTCCGAAAGCGCACGATGTTGTTTTGTATCTCAGGATTCATGTTTAATAGTTCTGGAAAAGGTATGCTTTTCAGCTTTATTTTTCAGTTGTTTGTAATATTAAAGGAACATTTGACGAGAGAATAAAAGCGCGTCTAATAAAGAAGTTTGTCTCACTGGATGATTTAGATGAAGAGCCTTTTGAAGGCTTTTTTTGTGAGATTCTTGGGGTGTGGTCTTTGTTTTGCTTGTCTATTTATACATTGATAAATTTTAATTGGGCATTTTTATAATTCAGCCTAATAAATGTATGGAGTCTTTTGTGGAAAATCTTAGTCTAGTTGAAGAAAGATATCAAAATCAGGTGATGACACGTAATTATTACCAGGCATTATCAAAAATCACGAAAATTCTTAGTCTTCGTTTAGACCTTGAAAGTTGCTTGAAAGCCGTTGTTGCCCACTTCGATGATGTTGTGTCTTGGGATAAAGCCGAAATTACGCTGTTTCTTGCGGAGCTCGACTCCTTCCAGTTCTATGCGGTTGAGAGTAAATTATCCGATCCGTTGCTGCGAGCGGACTGTCTCATCCATCGAAAGGGCAGCGGTATTGGCTGGGTTTATGAAAATCGAGAGCCGCATATCAGGACTCGTCTTCAGGAGAGCCAATTATTTGTAGAGGATTATACTTACTGCAAGGAGGGGCTCTCACGTATGGTAACTCTTCCATTGCTTGTAGGAGATAAATGTCTAGGAACGTTTAACGTCGGCTGTGTTGAAGAAGGCCAACCCGCTGAAGATGAAATTGATTTTCTGAGCCAGATTTCCACCATTCTTGGTCTTTTGGTGAGTAATGAATTAGCTCATGAGCAGCTTAATGGAATTGACAAAGAATTCAGGAATGAGGCCTCGAAGGCTGTTCAAGTGGTCAAGGAGCAGCCTGTCTCCTCTGGGGGGATGGTTGGACAAAGTAAGGCTTTAAAGAAAGTTCAAAGTCTTGCTCAGATTGTGGCCCATACAGATTCTAGCGTTTTGATCACTGGAGAAACCGGAACTGGGAAAGAGCTGTTGGCTCGATATGTCCATAACTTAAGCCCCCGATGTCATAGGCCTTTTATTGCAATCAATTGTGCTGGGTTGCCATCTGGGCTCGTTGAAAGTGAATTGTTTGGGCACGAAAAAGGCGCATTTACCGGTGCAGATGAACTGAAGCTTGGGCGGTTTGAACTGGCCAATGGCGGGACGTTGTTTCTTGATGAAATTGGGGAAATGCCACAGAGTGCGCAGTCCAAATTGTTGCGGGTCTTGGAAGATGGGCAAGTTGACCGGGTCGGTGGCAAGGAATCAATCCTTGTGGATGTACGAATCATCGCGGCAACCAACTCTGATCTTAAGGGTGCGATTTCGGATAGCCGGTTTCGAGTTGATCTGTTTTACCGGCTCCATGGTTTTCCCATTGTCTTGCCGCCTCTGCGTGACCGTCCTACCGATATTCCTCTGCTTGCGCAATATTTTCTAGATCGTATCTGTACAAAATTCCATTTATCGTGTAGCGAAATTAATCCTGAGTCTCTTGAGCGGCTCATGCGGTACTCTTGGCCTGGGAATGTTCGAGAGCTACAAAATGTGATTCAACGAGCCGCAATCCTTTCGGAGTCTTCAGTCCTTGTTGTCGACGACAGTCATTTCTGTTCCCTTGAGTCTCCCGCTGCTCCATCCGTCTCTCTTTACAGCGGTCATACCCTTCGAGAAGTTGAGAAAAATAAGATTCTTCAAGCCTTGGAGCAGGTCAATTGGCGTATTGATGGTCAGTATGGTGCAGCAAAGCTGGTAGGGCTTAACTCAAGTACATTCAGAAGTCGTTTGAAAAAGCTTGGAATTCAGCGCCAGGCTAAGAAGTAAAATTTCCTGTTTTTTCTTTCAGTCTCTTCCCAAAATCTCTCCTTTTATATGTCATAGCCTCACGTGCACTAGTCAATCCCAGGCTTATTTAGGTAACGCCTACTTTAAAAATTCTCCAAATAGTTAAGTCTATATACGTATTTAATGGATTGATATGTGTCGCATTTCGTCGATATTTCAATACTTGAATTTAATTTACGTGATATTTCAATGCTCATTGTCGGCATGTGTTTTGTGGTTTTAGTGTGACATTGAATATTCAGCTTATTTTTATGTGTTTTGTCGAAATTTCAAGGTCACCATATCTTTACACCTCACAAGGTATACCAATTGCTTAGTCATAGAAATCTGAATAGATGAAAAATGTGCGATCTTTAATGTCATGAGTATGTGTAGAAAATCATCGGGAAGTCTTCACAAAGGAGGTGTTTGCAGCAGGGCAGGGGCAAGCCCTGTAGATTTTGGAATGCTAGTCATTCAATCTCTTATCATTCACAGCTTCTAAGGAGGTATTTTCATGTTCTTATCCAGACGGCAATTTTTAAAAGTCTCAGCGGGCACGGTGGCCGCGGTGGCATTGGCGGATAAGGCGTTAGCCTTAACAGCCTTGCAGCCGGTCATTGAAGTGGGCAACCCCCTGGGCGAGTATCCGGACCGGTCGTGGGAGCGGGTCTATCACGACCAGTATCGCTATGATTCCTCATTTACCTGGTGTTGTTCGCCCAACGATACGCATGCCTGCCGGATTCGGGCCTTC
>BQIU01000177.1 GCA_021603905.1 Nitrospirales bacterium | reverse complement strand
ATCTGACAAGAGCGTTCCTGCAAGGGTCAACACGGCCGCAATGAAGTTGATGGTTAAAATGACCGGGAAATCTCTGGCAAGAATCGCTTCGTATCCAAGACGCCCTAACCCGGGCCACGCAAAAATCTGCTCAAAGATCACTGATCCACCAATTAGACCAGGGAGCAGTAATCCAAACATCGTCACAAAGGGCAGTAAAGCGTTCCGTAAGGCATGTCCATAGACCACCGCATCCTCTTCTAACCCTTTGGCCCGAGCGGTCCTGACATAGTCTTGACTAATGACTTCCAACATTTGCGATCGGACATATCGAGACAACACCGCCACGCCCAAGACCGCGGACATCAACGAAGGAATGACTAGGTGCCACACGCGATCCATTAGACGAAACGCTGGTTGCGCATCCTCCATCCCAAAGGTTTTCATCCCAATGACTGGAACACCAAAGACTTCAACAATCCAGAGGATCATAATATAGGACAAGAAAAATCCTGGAACGGAAATCAGGGCATAGGCCACCAACGTGCTTGACCGATCATACACGGCACCACGTCGCATGGCCGCGTAAATACCGGTTGGAAAGGCAAAGGTCCAAATCAGCAATGTGGCACAGATAAAAAGCGGCAGTGAATTCAGAAAACGATGCCATATTTTTGGTAAAACAGGCTGGCTATCTTTAAAGGACTTCAGTTCACCATTCACTAAGTCCTGGACCCAGTAAGCATACTGAAGGTACAGCGGATCATCTAAGTGAAAGGCCGCTCGAATCCTGGCTATGTCTTCAGGCTTCATTCTTGGATTGGCCGGATCCACTTCGCTTGGCTCTCCTGGGGCAAGATGTATCACGGAATGCGCCACGATCGACACAATGACGAGCAGGACAAGACGCTGGAGAACGTTGCGTGTAATAAAAGTCCACATGATCTTATATCGATATTCGTTCCATGATTATACGCAAGAAAAATCAAAAAGAAATGCGATCCCCCTGCCCTTTCGTTTTCATTAAAAATCTGGAGTGAACGCGAGCTTCCTCCACTTATGAAAATACACCGATACATCACCTGACTTCGTTGGATAAATTTTGGAGTACGTCTCTGCCCCATTTTCATCCTTGTCAACAAGCACAATTTTCTTATCGAGGACAAGCGTCGTGAGCGGGGCATACAAAAAGGTATACGGTTGATCATCATGAATAATTTGATGCAATTGATGAGCAAACTTCCGTTGACGGTCGCGATTATATTCTTGCCGAATACGCACGATCAGCTCATCAGCCCGAGGATTGCGGTATCCCACAAAATTCAGCTGTTGCGGCCCAGCTTGGCTGGAATGCCAGATCTGATAAAGATCAGGATTGATATCCATGCTCCATCCCAGGACCACCGCATCAAACTCTCCGGTATTCACAAAGTCTTTTAAAAACACCGTCCATTCAAAGTATTGCGTGCGACATTTGACGCCTATTTTCTTCCAAGCATTTTGGACAATGGTCATAATATTTTGTCGAATGGGATTGCCACTGTTGGTGATCAGATTAAATTCAAAGAGCTTTCCATCCTTCTCTAACCACCCGTCGGCATTCTTCCGCCACCCCATTTCTTCGAACAACTCTAAGGCTCGTTGGGGGTCATAGGGAAGCGGTTTAATCGTCTGATCATACCATTCGGTATTTTGAGAATACGGTCCAGTCGTTCGCTTGCCTTCTCCATACACGACATACTTCAAAAAATCCTTCACATTCACGGCCATGCCCAACGCTCGCCGAATCTTCGCCTCGGCAAATAAGGGCTTGCGGTTATTATAACCAATGTACGTATACGCAAACCCCATACTGGAAAATGACTGATACGACGGAGCATCTTTATATCGCGCAACCTGATGAGGCTGAGCGACATAATAGTCAATCGCTCCGGACAAAAATTCCATTTCCTGTGTCAACAAGTCGGGAATCACCCGCATGTAGTATTCATGATATTCAGCCGGCCCGTCCCAATAGGCTTCAAATCGCTGAAGCTGGATAAACTCATCCCCTTGCCAATCAACAAACTGAAAACGGCCGCTCCCGATCGGCTGTCGATTAAAGAGACTGTCGCGCATCCCAAAATTTGCTTGAGCCTCTTCCGACAATTCACGCTCCTGCATTTCCTGATTCATGGCCTCTTGATTGAGGAGATGCTCGGGCAGAATCCCCATCGTCCATGCATCAATCGCTGGCGAATACAGTCTTTTGTAGACGACATTGACCGTATGCGCATCAACCACTTCCACCGACTTGATGGGTTCGAAGTTCGATGTCCGCGGCGACAAATTTTTGGAGTCCATAATGGCATCATAGGTAAATTTGACATCACCTGCGTCAAATTCGTGTCCATCATGAAAACGTACGCCTTTTCGAAGATGAAAAAGAATATGCGGATTATGCTCACTGACGGGCAACAATTTCGGGAATTTCGCCTCGAGTTTGCTTTGAAGCTCTGGAGCGATTTCAGACTGGATCGATACATACTGATCATAAGCCACATCGTCCCAATACCATTCCCCAACGACAGGAGCCAAATGCCGGAAGAGATCTTGATCAACATGATCCAACACAAACTCAATTCGTTCAGGAACATTGATTGACAGGGAGATGTTTTCAATCGACGGATTCCCGTCTTCATCCTTTACCATTAACGACACGACTTCATTCCGTTCTTCGGGAGGCAAAAGACGGATTGAGATGACATGGGAACGGACATCGGCAAGAGACCGATGATTAAGACGACGCGTCAATCGGCGCACCAGCTCCTGACCGGTTACAGGTTTTCCATCAGGGAAACGGTATGAATCGCGAACCAGTAGATACGCTTTTTCCGTAATGGCCCAATCTGTCGCAAGACGACCGCGCAACTTTAAATCCTCATCCAAATCTAACAATCCTTCAAACATATGATTCGTAATAATGGCACTCGGAAGATCTGCATTTAAGATAGGGTTAAGTATTTTTGCATCAGCAGCCGATCCCTCAATATACGTGACAAGACGGTTGGGGTTCCCAGCCGCTTGGTTTTCGTATGTAGGAACCCAGAAGTATGATTGAAGGAGAAAGACGGTAAGGATAAAAGGAATGAAGAGCAGTATTCGTTTAATCGTCATACAAATGAAAACGTGGCCACAAACAGGAATGATCGAGGGGATTTAATAAATGGTAACAGGAAACCTAGAAATGACGCTACTCAGTCACAACGAAAAACCTCATGTATCCTCATACTAACGACGAACTGGAGCATGTAGTTCGTCAAACACCATGAGCATACTGATGGGAAATCGTACCCAGACACATAGCGAATTTCATGGTAAATTTTCTGCTTCTGACTACATCCGCCTTCCTCCAACTCCACCTCCTCCAATGGTTTAGGATATGGAGATGTTTCCAGGCTATACGATTCAGAGCAAGAAACTCATGAAATGTTTTCTCATGTGATACATGAACCTATCCAAATTCAGCAGAGACGGCGTACATGCCAAGACAGACGATGTCCATTACGCTCTATTTACTCTTACGGCTCTCCCCTACACATTGTACTACAGACTCACTTCCTACCCAATCTATTGTTGAAAATATATACATGACAATCCTGGGCCTCAGATAGAGTTGACGAAACGCTCACACCTTTTTTGTACCAAGATAGAAACCAAATGAACATCAAAGAAATGTTGTCTATTGAACCAGAAGACCTGATCAGCTAAGATTCAAACTTATTTCCTCTCTTTTGTTGATTAAACAGAATAACCTTCATCATCAGTTAGGAGGTACAGCACTTCGATATTTCTCGCATACTTTTTCTTTTTCAATACGCCCCAATACCCTTTCCTCATCTACTTCTGCAGTCCTTCTGTACTCATTGATATTCTCCTAGAACACAACATTTTTCTCACTCCTGACTCGGAAGGGGCGCTTGCATGAATACGCATCGACAGGCATTCACGATTCTGGTGGTAGATGACAACCCCGGCCTCAGTACTCTCATTCAAAAATATCTGCATCGAGAAGGTTTTACCACCATCGTCGCTCAAAGTTGCGCTGAAGCCCTCACATGGCTTTCCCTACAGCACGCAGACCTCATGCTCCTCGACCTCCAACTCACAGATAGTCACGGCGCCGACCTCATTCAATCTCTGGAAGAACGCCAACAATTACCGCCTTTTATTGTCGTGACTGGACATGGCAATGAACGACTTGCGGTAAAAATGATGAAATGTGGCGCACGCGATTATCTCATCAAAGACGATATGTTCCTTGAATTACTGCCATCGGTAGTCATTCATACCTACGAACAACTTCGACGGGAGAGTCGACTCTTAGCTGCCGAAGAAGAATTAAATACAGAACGCGAGCGACTGGCTATCACCTTAGCCTCCATTGCCGAAGGCGTGATCACCACAGATACGAACGGACGCATTACGTCCATGAACCGTGTCGCGGAAACACAGACAGGATGGACACAACTCGAAGCGATTGGTCATCACGTGGCAGAGGTGATCAACCTTGTCCAACAACACAATATGACATTTAGGGAAAACCCAGTCCAGGAAGTCTTAGATACTGGAAAAACACTTCACCCGATCCAACACCGGCTCCTGTTTTCCCGAGATGGAGTCGAACGTACCGTCGCAACGAGCACTGCGCCAATTCGACGACATGATAAAACCATACTCGGCATTGTGCTTGTACTTCGCGATATGACAGACCGCATTCGAATTGATCAAGAATTGTTAAAAGCCAGTAAACTTGAATCCCTTGGAATTTTGTCTGGCGGTATTGCGCATGACTTCAATAACTTGCTCACAAGCATTCTTGGGAACATCTCCCTCTCGAAGGTTTCACTTAACCCTCGGACCG
>BQIU01000176.1 GCA_021603905.1 Nitrospirales bacterium | reverse complement strand
TTTAATAATGGCATCTAAGATCCCATCAGATATCTGATCGGCAATTTTGTCTGGGTGTCCTTCGGTCACGGACTCTGACGTAAAGAGATAGTTGGATCGTCTCATTAAATAGTATCCTCTATTCTGTTGAGGGACAATATGGACCTGTCTAAAGGTTCACATTACTAAGGTCCCTGTTATGATGGATAAACGGCGGGCAAGACTTGCACTTTAATAAAAGTACACCCCTATATGTCAATGACAAATTTATTATATATGTTATAAACACAAGGAAGTAAAAGTATTTTTTGTCATATCGTACATGATTATCCAGTGGACATGCCATAAACAATAGCTGTGAATTGAAGCAGAAGTTCGCGATGGTTAACATTATGTAAGAATCGAAGGCACTATAGTCCATCGAATGAAAAGCCATGTCGATAAGTCAAAGCTGTCGTAAACTTTTTGACATGTTTAAAATTGTCAGCTTCGTACGTAACTAGGGTTTACTATGTATGGACGGATTACCTGTTTTAGAAATGAGATTGGTAGAAAACCCAAGGTCATAAAAGAGCTTTTTCAGCTTTATCATTGAGTTGCATTAGCTAAATATCGAGTGTTAAGATCACGCGTCATCTCTATAAACCCCTGTGGCAACAGGGCCTAGATCTCTCTCATTTCTAGGCTTCAGGGGTTTGTTATTCTGTGCGCACTAGCTGGTGGTGAGAGAAGTTTTAAGGAGGCTGTTTAGATGTACAAAACAATATACATTCCGGTTGATAATTCAGACCATTCGAATAAAGCGGTGGATTTGGGTGTGAAGTTAGCAAAGACATTTGGCTCCAAGATTGTTGGAAGCCATGTCTATGCTGCCAAAATGCATGATAAACGTTTCAAGCAAATGGAAGCAGGACTTCCAGAAGAATATCATGATGAAAAAGAACTTGACCGTCAGCGCCAAATCCACGACTCACTCATTACTCGCGGTCTGCAAATTATCACGGACTCATATCTCGATTATGTTGATCAACAGTGCACAGAAGCCAATATTCCATTAGAGCGTCGATCACTCGAAGGCCGAAATTGGAAAGTGTTAGCCGAAGACATCGGCACGAACGGTTATGATTTGACCATCATGGGTGCACTGGGGGTTGGAGCTGTCAAAGATTCGGTTGTAGGAAGCAATACCGAACGGGTTGTACGTCGTGTTCGAAACTCCGATATGTTGATCATCAAAGATCTCAAAGACGCAGAAGATGGCAAGATTGTAGTTGCGGTCGACGGAAGCCATTATTCCTTTGGCGGTCTGAAAACGGCTTTAGCTCTTGGCAAAGCGTTAAATAAGCCAGTCGAAGCAATTTCCGCCTTTGATCCATACTTTCACTATGCCGCCTTCCACAGTATTTCCGGTGTTTTGAATGAAGAAGCCGGAAAGGTCTTTCGGTTCAAGGAGCAGGAAAAGTTACACGAAGAAGTCATTGATAGTGGATTGGCCAAAATTTACCAGTCCCATCTTGATGTGTCTCGTGATGTTGCGCAAGATGAAGGCGCAGATATCAAAACGACGCTTCTAGATGGCAAGGCCTTTGAAAAGGTCATTCAATATGTTCGAAAAGAACAACCGTGGTTACTCATCGTCGGACGCATCGGCGTGCATAGTGATGATGATATGGACATTGGGAGCAATGCTGAGAATCTTCTCCGAGCCGCCCCATGTAACGTGTTAATCTCTAACCAAAAATTTGTGCCACCGATTGATACGCAAGCTGAGTACACTATTGCCTGGACCGAAGAAGCCTTAAAGCGGATGGAGAAAATTCCCGTCTTTGCTCGAGGTGTTGCCAAGACCGCTATTCATCGTTATGCCATTGAAAAAGGGCATACAATTATTAGTGATTCCGTTATTGATGCCGCCATTGGAGATATCCTTCCTAAGGGTGCCATGGATGCTATGAGGGCGCTGGGAGGCAACCTTGATGCAGCAGGAATTGACCGGGATAAGATGCAGGCTGATGATTCAGTGGCTAATGATTTAATGGGTTCTTCGCTCAGTGGTATGATGAATCAAATCGTGGAGGAAAAGCCTCAACCGATCAACCCTGGTGTGAGTGAGGCTAATCAGTCATACCTCGATAGAATGTCGCGTGCCTATTATGTGTGTAATGGTTGCGGTTATATTGGTAAAGGTGATCCTCCTCCGGTGAAGTGTCCGGTTTGTGCAGCAGACGGGGCTCAATTTAAAGAGGTTGATAAAGCCATCTTTGATGCAGCGGCAAAAGCAGAAGGTGAACTTGAAACCCACCTTGCGTATGATGATGTCCCGATGCAGTGGACCAAAGACGCTAAGGAAGCGATACGTGCCGTCCCGGCTGGATTTCAACGGAGGCGAGCCAAAGCGAGAATTGAAAAGTCAGCAAGAAAATTGGGTATGACGACAATTACCTTAGAATATGCATCACCGACAATCCAAGAGGCTGCTGAAGAAGACTACACACCAATTTTTGCCAATAAGGCACCTTCAAATGGGGAGCCCACTATGAAGCCAAATGGAACCGAGGGTCAAGATTCAGATTCCTCTCCCTACACGTGGGAGCCGGCAGCAACTGAGCGTTTAGAGCGAGCTCCCGCTGGTTTCATGCGAGACTGCACTCGAGCTCTGATTATTAAGCATGCTGAAAAGCTGGGGACAACAGTCATCACTATCGATGTTGCCAATGAAGGCATTGAACAGGCTAAGCATACGATGGAAGAAGCCATGAAGACTGGAAATGTTAAAGATATCATTGCAAACTTGACTGGTTCAGGAGAGAAATCAGAAGCTCCGTCAGGAGCTGGCCAGCATGGGTAAGTCTCTTCCAGTTCTTAATTCTCAAGGCATGATTGCGGATCAAGCGGCATTTCCTTCAAATGTCACACGGTTTGATTCCCCAGTCGCTGTTGGTGGGCCAGACAACCCATATGATGGTCGAACGGTTGATGACTTCAAGCCTTATCTCGTCGCGCTCAATCTCACCAAGCGATGCAATTTAAAATGTGACCATTGTTATCTTGACGCAACAACGAAGTTGGGCGGCGGCAACGATGAGCTGACGACTGAAGAATGCTATCGGCTCATCGATCAAATCGCCGAAGTGAATCGCGGCTGTCTTTTAGTCATCACCGGTGGTGAACCGTTAGTCCGTCCTGACATCTTAGATATTGCCAGACATGCAGTCCAGTTAGGATTTATGGTGGTGTTTGGGACGAATGGGATGCTAATTGACGACCGGATGGCTAAAGAGTTGGTCGAAATAGGTGTAATGGGTGTGGGGATCAGTATTGATTCGCTTGATCCTGAAAAGCACAATGCGTTTCGCGGCTTAGCCAAAGCCTGGGAGGGCGCATTAGCTGGCATTGAAGCCTGTAAGAGGAATGGACTTCAATTTCAGATTCATTTTAGCGCTCAACCTATGAATTATCAGGAATTACCTGAGGTCATTGATTGGGCTCACGATCTCGGAGCCAAGGTGCTCAATGTCTTCTTTATGGTCTGTACTGGACGCGGCGAGGAACTTTCAGATATCACGCCATCTCAATATGAAGAAGTCCTTGGTTACCTGGTTGACTGCCAAGACAAGTATAACGATATGCTAGTCCGGGCTCGATGTGCGCCACACTTTAAGCGGTTGGCCTATGAAAAAGATCCTAATTCACCCATAACCAAAGCTCAGGGATATATGGGGGGAGGCTGTCTGGCCGGGACGAATTATGCGAGAGTTACACCGAATGGGGATTTGACGCCATGTCCCTATATGCCGCTTTCTGCTGGAAATGTTCGTGAGAAGAGCTTTGTGGACTTATGGGAACGCTCAGATATTTTTGACTCGTTCCGCTATCCTCACCTCAAAGGCAAGTGCGGTGACTGTGAGTACAGTGAAATTTGTGGTGGGTGCCGTGCCAGGCCCTATGTTGATCATGGTGATTGGCTTGATGAAGATGAATGGTGCCTTTATACACCTAAAGGCGGAGAGAAAGTTGAAGTCGCCTTTAATGTTCCAGAAACGACGTCTGTTGTGTGGGACGAGGCTGCAGAAACTCGACTGAATCGAATCCCGTACTTTTTACGTGCCATGGTCAAGAAGGGTGTTGAACGTCAAGCAGCCGAACGAGATCTTTCAGTCGTCACTGTTGAACTCATGGAAGAACTTCGAAAAAAACGGTTTGGGAACGAAACCCCGGTATTTAAGTTCTGAATTGATTGACAACCATCCTGCGTTGTACCAGATCCTCAAATTCCGACCACGGTATTGATCTGTGTTAGGCAAGTGTGTCAGCTAATAAAACTTTGATTCGTTATTAATCCCGAACATAGCTCTCATGGAAGCTCTTCAAGCGGTTTTTACAGACCTTAACCAAGTTATTCCTATCCTTGTGCATTGGCTGCATTTACTTTCAGCCGTTGTTTGGATAGGTGGGCTGGCGTTTTTGGTGATGGCCGTGACGCCAGGTCTGCGAACGTCTGTGCCGAAAGAATATATTCGACCGATCACCGAAACATTTTATTTGCAGTATAAGCGAGTGGTCGGCGTCATTCTCGTAGTGGCATTGTTCACGGGCGGGCTCAATCTCCATTATGTAAGTAAAGCCATGGAGCTTCTGACTGGAGATGGTATATCGCATAATGCCAAATATTTAACAATCTTTTTTATCAAACTCAGCTTAGTCCTTGGTGTATTAACGATTTTTCTTTATACCGTGATCTTTAAAAATGAGCCGACAGGAGAAGAAACGTCTGAGGAAAAAGAAGAAATGGTGTATGAGCCTGTCCCATTCCAACGTGGAACGCTATGGATGGGCGTCTTTATTATCCTGTGTGCCGCGGCCATGAAGCATTTGCATAGTTAGGTGACCTCCTGCCATACCTCTCCGACAA
>BQIU01000175.1 GCA_021603905.1 Nitrospirales bacterium | reverse complement strand
GGGCAATGCTCCCGTTTCATCCGTAATAATCTGGCTCGAGAGGCTCGCCAGTTTCGCCTTGTCCGCTTCGACACGATAGAGAGTCTTCGCCAACTCGATGTATTTCTCAATCGTTGCGATTTCTTCATTGAGCTGCTCCCGTTTTTTTCGTAAATCCTTAAGCTTTGATTCGTAGGCGCTTATACGTTGCTCTAAGCCGACAGTAATATCCTTGAGTTCGTTCTTTTCCTTTCCGCTGTCCATCTGAAAATCCTCTCCATAGCCTATGAGTGATTTTTATCATTGAGTTCAAGCAATGTCAACAAGAATTATTGCAATTCGCTTCATGCAATTTTGGTTATGCTTATTATTTGAAAAGTAAAAACAGTTAATTCAATTGCTTTCCTATTGAAAGCCTAAAGGTTGTGGATTGTAAATTTTATCATTCTGTATTTAGTGTGTTTCACCATAAAGCAAAGTTTTCCTATGCAAGTAAATATATAAAATTGACTGGCTGCTTGTAGAAAGAGAGGCTGCTCCTTGTGAATAATAGTTGGTTGTACACAGTAAGAAGCTAAACCTGTAGGATTTTTAACCCATGCTTTTGCTGCGTGACAGATCTCGTAGTAAGATGCAGACGTTAACGAATGTCTTTTTCCTGTATTGATCTACGTGTTTCTAACTATTATCTATGTTGAGTGACCCTATACAGATTAGCCCTTCTCGTCAGCTGACGAACTTATTGGCCATGGACTGGTCTGCCATGCGTGATTGGGTTTCGACGTTAGGATGGCCAGCCTATCGAACTAGGCAAATTCTATGTTGGTTGTATCAAAAGCGTATCCTTAATATTACAGAGATGACAGATCTTTCTCTGTCGGATCGATCCCATCTTCAATCGATCGCGACCATCACACGTGCGTCCAATGTGACTATCCGGCAGGCTACGGATGGAACGAAAAAGTTTCTCCTTGAACTCACAGATGGACTTGAAGTCGAAAGTGTCTTGATTCCCGAGGATGATCGCCTCACATTATGTGTATCGACTCAAGTTGGGTGTACGTTAGATTGTGGCTTTTGTTTAACCGGTCAAATGGGTCTTAAGCGAAATCTCAAAGCACATGAAATTGTCAATCAAGTTCTGACGGTTCAAGATCATGTTGCTTCAAGTTCTCGCCTGACCTCGTTAGTGTTTATGGGAATGGGTGAGCCATTGGCCAATATGGAAGAGGTCTCTGAAGCGATTAAGCGCTTGACCAATAGAGACTGGGGGGTAGGGTTTTCTCCTCGGCGGATTACGGTGTCGACTGCAGGATTGGCTTCCAGGTTGAGGGAGGTGGCTCCATTAGGGGTGAATCTTGCTATCTCTTTAAATGCGACGACCGATAAGCAACGTCATGAACTGATGCCGGCCATTAATACGCTGCATCCGTTGTCTCACTTACTGAAAGCTTGCCGCGATTACCCATTAAAGACAGGTCGACGCCTAACTTTTGAATATGTTCTTCTGGCAGGCATCAATGATTCAATGGCCGATGCCAAGCGTATCCCAAAGCTCTTGAATGGGATACGTTGTAAAATCAATTTGATCCCATTCAATGAATTTCACGGGAGTCTGTACAAGCGACCGAGTGCGCAATCTATCGGACAGTTTCAGATGATTTTGCGTCGCGCGGGGCTTGATGTCTTTATTCGTAAGAGTCGTGGCCGTGATGTCCTTGGAGCTTGCGGACAGCTTGGTGATCTTCAAGTTGGAAATCTCAACAACAAAAGATCGAGTAAGGAGTATGGGAAATGATTGGTCTTGAGTCGGATTTGCGTGAGAAGTATGTTGTCTTGCAAAAATTGTTTAAAGATATGGGATCCACCGTTGTGGCATTTTCCGGTGGCATAGACAGTACACTTGTTCTGAAGGTGGCGTATGAAGCTTTGGGGCCGCATGCGAAGGCGGTCACGGCCGTGTCGCCCACGTTTCCAGCCATTGAGCTGGAAGCGGTGCATCAACTAAGCGCTGAGATCGGCGTTCCCCTTCAAGTTGTTGAAACGGACCAATTGGAGATTGATGCCTTTGTCAAAAATGATGAGATGCGCTGTTATCACTGTAAAACTGACCTCTATCAACTTCTTGGAAACATCAAGAAAGATACTGAAGCCAGGGTGATTGTTGATGGAACAAATGTTGATGATTTGAAAGATGATCGCCCTGGAATTACCGCGGCACGAGCTCTCGGTGTGCGCAGTCCACTTGTGGAAGCGCAATTAGGAAAAGCAGAGATTCGAGCATTGGCTAAAGCATTGGGACTTTCAAATTGGGATAAGCCTGCCGCGGCCTGTCTGTCATCCCGCATTCCTCGGGGCACGTTGATTACGCGAGTAGGATTGTCGCGTGTGGAACAGGCTGAAGCCTTGTTGTTTCGTGAAGGGGTGAAGCAGGTTCGTGTTCGCGACCATGAGGGAATTGCGAGGATTGAAACTTCAGATTCGGAAATTGGATTATTTCACGATCCAGGGCGGCGTTGTCGGATTGTGAGAGAGTTTAAGCGGTTAGGATTTCAATTTGTGACTGTAGACTTGGAAGGATATCGACCAGGTAGCACGAATACAATGCAATCTTCGAAGTGAGAAATGGAAAAGAGGGAGTTCAAATTGATCCATTTTGTCAAAACGTTTCATTTTACTATTTGAATTTTTTAATTGCCTTTTCCTCTCATCCCTTGCCATGCCCATTAGTTTGATGTTGGGCTACGGCATCCAGCGCTTCTTGCGCGAATCGCCGATGATCATCGTCAGAAAGATTCCGAGTCAGTATTTTTTCAGCAACCTGGAGCGCTAAGTCAGCCGTTTCATTTCGTATATCTTGTAGGGCTTTCCTTCGTTCTCGATCAATTTCTTGGGACGCTTCGGTTTTGAGGCGATCCGTTTCAGCACGAATTCGTTGTTGGTTATCGTCAAGAAGACGTTGAGCTTGGTCGCGGGCTTCATTGATGATGCCTTCAGCTTCACGGGCTGCATCGTGTAGTTTGGCCTCATACGTTTGCAGACGTTGTTCGGATTCTGCTCGGTTTTTTTCCGCTTGCTCAATACTTTCACGAATTTTTTTCTCTCGTACCTCAAGCGTCTCTAGAATAGGAGGGAAGGCGTATTTATACAAGATCCACAGGAGAATCCCAAAGGAAATGATTTCCCAGAAAATGAGCGATGAGAAAAAGTTGCTGTCAAATTGTGGCATTGTCTCGAACCTTTGTTAGCCCTTGCCCATAATAATAAACGCGATAACTAAACCGTACAACGCAATAGCTTCGACCAATGCGAATCCGATCCACATATATTTTCCGACACGGGCTTCTGCTTCTGGCTGACGGGCCACGGCTTCGATCATTTTTCCGAAGATATAGCCAATACCGACGCCAGCTCCGGCAAATCCAGCGGCTGCGAGCCCCATTCCTAATAAAGCTGCTCCTGCGACATCCATTGTGTTCTTTCCTCCCGTTGAATAGGGGTTGAATCGTGAGTGATCTGAGTTTGCGTAAGTTAATAGTTGACCGGCCACGGGTGAACGGTCTGTATGCTCTTGTTTTGTGCGGTCAACGTGAGCCCTTCATAGGCATGACTGTTTCTAATGAAGGTGCATCGCGTCGCCGATGTAGACACACGTCAGTACCGTAAAAATATATGCCTGGATAAAGGCGATCCCAAATTCTAATCCATACAAGGCGATAGTGAAGGAGAATGGAAGCCACCCAATCAGGAGCCCTCCAGTAATCGTTAAGCCAAAGAGTACGCCAAGAATAACATGCCCCGCCGTCATATTGGCGAAGAGCCGAACTGAAAGTGACAGCGGTCTGGCAATATGACTGATAAATTCGATTGGAATCATGAGCGGTAGCAACCACCCAGGTGTTCCGGGCGGTACTAAAATGCCAGGAAGAAACTTTGCACCATGAATGGAAAAGCCAATGATCAGACTGAGAACGTACACGGATATTGCGAACACTGCAGTCACGATTAACTGGCTTGTGACCGTATACGATCCAGGGATCAACCCGAGAAGATTACTAAACAAGATAAAGAGAAAAAGACTGCAAATCAGCGGGAAATATCGCATGCCTTCTTTGCCCATTGTATCGTTAATGATACCGCGTATGAAGTCAACCAGGACCTCAGCAAGGTTTTGGAGTTTGCCGGGAATCAACGATCGACTCGAACCGGCCCGTAGTAAAAACCAAATAATCAGGGCGACAACAACCCACATGACAAGGGTTGCCTTGTTCAAGGAAATATCGAGACCAAAGAGAGATAGCGGGAGTATGGGGTGTAACTCGAACGCGTGTAATGGGTCTTGCAAGGACGATCCTATATAGTTAGTACTTTAAGAAATTACGATTTCCAACGTTGAGCCGTCCGGTACGCATTTCGCATTCCCGCCGCAAGACCCAGAAAGAGCCCAATCACCAGAGCCCATGGCTCTGACCTTAACACATATGTGTCAATGAGCCAACCAAGTGCTCCACCGACAATGAGAGAGGCTAGCAGATCAGTACTTACTCTGATCGCCTGCCCCAGCCCAGAAAACATTGGGTCCTGAGATGGTGCCATGTGTTGCGCCGGCAAGCAAGTACCCGGCGGAAGGAGTCGAATTCAAACAAAATGTCTGTAGATTTGTCAAGCGATAAGAATGGGATACGACATGGGACTTTTCCGCTTCGCTGGTAATTAATGAGACGCTATGATACGTATTAAGGAACATGGTTAGTTCTGCCAAAATATTTCAATCGTGTATATGCGCGTGGGGCTTGCTATCTTTCGGAGGAGTTGCGATGTCGGCTCCATCTGTAGATGAGTTGCCGAACATCACGTCCGGGGTTGTTCCGATTATTTCATACAAAGAGCATGATCCTTTTGCCAATGATCAACTCACATCGGTGAGTCATGTCTCGTATGTCATTTGGGTCAAAAATCAAACAGACGTTCCCGTTGTGGCTGAATCTCTTGTCCTGGTCATTGATAGAATTGTTGAGCTGAGCGGAGCCAACGTTTCTGATCGTATTAACGTGAAAGGGGCTGATGGCCATACGAAAGATGGAAGGCC
>BQIU01000174.1 GCA_021603905.1 Nitrospirales bacterium | reverse complement strand
CGTAGGAATCCTTGTAAAGCTTTTTCCGAAAGCGGCGATTCACGGTTTGCTGGCTTCCATTGGAGTCATCATCATCGCAAAACAATTTCCTGTATTGATGGGATTGAATCCACAGGGGGCTCCTCTAGAGTTACTCGCTGGCATCCCTTCCTTTGTCATGAACATGAACCCGAAAGTTGCGTTAATTGGAATGTTGGGTCTTACGATTGTGGTGGGTTATAGCTATATAAAAAATCAAAAATTGAAGGTCATTCCCGCCCCCATGTTGATGTTAATGATCACTGTTCCAATAGCCATACTTTTAGGAATTGGGGAGAAGGGATCTTATACGTTCAATCATCAAATCTACGAACTAGGCGAAAAGTTTTTAGTCAATGTTCCAGGGAATTTGCTGCATGCCATAACCTTTCCAGATTTTTCAGGAATAACCACGGAGACTGGAATTAAATATACGGTTCTTTTTGCGATCATTGGAAGTTTAGAGGGCATTCTGAGTGCCAAGGCTATTGATGGGATCGATCCGTGGGGTCGAAAAACAAATCTGGATCGAGACTTGTTGGCCACCGGTACAGCGAACACCCTGTCGGCTTTCATTGGTGGGTTGCCCATGATTTCTGAAATTGTTCGAAGTAAAGCCAACATTGATAATGGGGCAAGAACCCGGTTTGCCAATTTTTACCACGGAATGTTTTTACTGATATGTGTGGCATTGATTCCAGGGGTTATTAATCAAATTCCTCTAGCTGCCTTGGCAGCGTTATTGGTCATCACAGGATCTCGTCTGGCTTCTCCCAATGAGTTTGTCTCTGTTTATCGTGAGGGAAAAGACCAGTTCATTATTTTTGTCTCTACCATATTGGGTGTACTCGCTACTGACCTTTTAAAAGGATTAGCAATTGGAATTGGAGTCAGCATTGTTATGCATTTTATTCGTGGAGGGTCTATCTTCAGATTGAATGCCAAGATCATTCATGAAAGAGATCAGTCTGTCACGATTTTTTTACGAGGTTCCATCATTTTCAGTTCATGGATTCCTCTGAGAAAACACCTTGATCGTTTCTTTCTGGAAGGGAAGCGGGTCACCGTGGATATGACAGAAACGAAACTTGTGGACCGTCGGGTCATGTCTAAGATTGACGAGTGGATACGGAAATTCAGAGAAAACGGTCTTGAGTTGTCAGTGCGAGCCAGAATGACATCACTCGATGAGTGATTCGAATATCATAGCGTGTAGGCGTGACAACCCCACCTTGGTGGGATGGGGGTTATTGGGGAATTCCAACGGCAAAAGACATCTTGCTTTGCGCGCATGCGGCCATTGAATTGTTCGCAACACGTCAGTCTTTCTCGTGTGACTTCTCTTTCTGCAATCGATCCAACAGTTGGTTGAAACTTTGGCTCAGGGTGCCCAATTCATTTCGGGAATGAACTGGGAGGCGTTTCCCCTTGTAATTTCCATGCGCCAGCTCATCTGCCAGTTTGCAAACATCCAGGATGGGTTCGCTGATTGAGCGAGTGATGTTTGCCCCCAACACACCGCTGATTAGTGCCGCCGTAAAAAACAATGCCACTAAAAGAACAATTAAATAATGCGTTCTGCTGGAAATCTCCTCAACATCATTTTCCAGCAATTGCTCCTGAAGCACAGTCATTTCATTCAAGAGTTCCTTGATTCGAAATGCTAAAGGAGCAGCCTCAGTTTTCGCCAAATAATTAGCCCGATTCCAATCTTCTCCTGACCGAATGCGGATAATTTCTTTCAGTAAAGGCTCGAATTGATTCAGTCCATCTTGCAGGGATTCAAAATTCTTCAACTGCTCTTTACTAAAGTTATTTTTCTTTTCCTGTAATGCTTCCATAGACGCAGCACTTTTTCCCCAGTTTTCCAGAGATTCCTTTTTAAACTCTTGTTTGCCAGATAACAAAAACTCGTCGGCTCTTTCCAAAGCCAGACTGGTTGTCGTTTCTATAGTCGCGAGAATTTCTACCAGGTGCTGATTTTGGGAAGTAATTTTGCCTTTCATATTCTGCTTGATCATTTTAGACACGGTGGCCACGATGGTTTTTTCCAAAGGTTCCGCTTGATCGAATAGAATTTTTTGTGCCGGAGAATTTTCCGGGGTTTGTGCGATATCTTCGATCTTCTCTTGGGTCTTCTTAAAAGCAACGATTTCTTTTTCGATGGATTGTAACCTGGCCTTATTTTCTGGATCTGTCCAGTGGGGAGCAAGCTGATGCATCTGCTTCAGGGATGGGTTGATTTGTTCTGCCCAGGCAAGAGCTCGTTCTGTCTGGTATTTGGGATCTCCCAGGAAAATCCACCCACGCAGCGAAGCCAGGGAATGGTTGATACCATTTAACATCATAAGACTGGCATGAGCCGTGGGAGTTCGAAGGTCGACAACCCTCTTCGTGATGACCTCCATAGTTTTTACTTGCTGAATGGTAAGCAATACCACTCCCATTAAAATAAGTGTGATGACCCCAAAACCTAAGCCCACCTGCTTCCCTATCGTCATATCCCTAAAATTAAACATCTCAACCCCCGAATCTAACTTTTCATCACCTCCTACGCTGTAGCGAGGAGGAGGAATGTATCAAATTGTGTAGTTGCTATCATAGCAAAACGTAAAGTCTGTACTATAGTATATAGTTGTCGTTTCTCCAGATCTATTTGCAAGGCATTGAAAAAACGGTGCCTACCTTCCTCCCCTCTGTCTGATCATTCATCGTTTAACCATTCTCAACATTTTTCGAAATTTCGAAAAATGTATTAGTCAGGAATCAACCCTGGAATTATATTAATCCGCTTCAGCATATTTTTGGGTTGTCGCCGAAGACCTGACATGACTACGGTGAGTCTCCTCCGAAATCCACCCCGGTCGCCTCGATGTGCTCACCAAACTTATTAACGTATCAGTGTCCCTCAATCCACTTGACCGGAACCTGCTAGATGGGTGACCCCCTTTCGGTTTCAATTTCTCGTTTGAGGGCGCTTAACTGGGCTTGGGGCGATTTACGTCTTGCTGCTATTCGGTTTTGTTTCAGGAAAAAGTAGGTCAAAGGGTTTGAGCAGAACGTTCACCATGGGCATTAAGAACAATCCGAATAAAAATCCAATCACCGCATCCCCAAAGGCCGTGATGAGCCACACCATAAGACCCGATGCAGCGCTACCTGACCCCACATCGGCAATGGCCTTAATTGTGTCGTAGAGCCAAGACCAACCTACTTCGTGTAGCCCGTGGACCACAATACTTCCTCCCACCCACAACATGGCCGCCGTCCCGACAATCGAGATGACTTTTAGGACCGTTGGCATCGAAGTAACCAGGCTCCGTCCGAAGGCACGCACGACCTCAACTCCGTTAGACTCGCTGAGGCGTAAACCAACATCATCAATTTTAACGAGAAGTGCGACAGCCCCATAGACCAGAACCGTAATCATGACGGCGACAACCGCAAGCACGCCTGCCATCACCCAAAGACTGCCATTGCTAATCGACGCTAGCGCAATGGTCATGATTTCAGAGGACAGAATAAAGTCTGTCTTGATCGCACCTTTTACGCGCTGCTCTTCGAGATGTGCCGCATCGAGGGTTACAGCTTTTTGCGGACCTTTGTCGTTATGATGTGTGAGGGCATGCCAGGTTTTCTCTGCACCCTCAAAACACAAATATGCCCCACCTAATATGAGAAGCGGAGCGATCATCCATGGTGCAAACACATGTAACGTCAGTAGCGCTGGCAAAAGGATGACGAGCTTATTGAAGAGCGAGCCACGGGCGATCTTTGCAACAATTGGGATTTCACGAGCCGCTGGAAGCCCGGTCACATACTTTGGAGTGACGGCTGCATCGTCTATGACAACACCTGCCGTCTTGCTCCCGGCCTTAGCTGCCTGTGCTGTAATGTCGTCGAGTTGAGCGGCTGCCAACTTAACAATTGCAGCAACGTCATCGAGCAGGGCGAGTAAGCCGCTCATATTTCTTCGTTATTCCTCTGGGCTTTGATAAATGTGCAGTACTGGACCACCGATCGACCCGTAAACATGTCTGCACTTTTCTCCATTACAGACTGATCGTAAGCTCTCTCTGAAGGCCATAATCTCACAACAGCCGCACAGTAGTGGCCCCTTAGCCATCCGCGCCGCAATTGCTGATCCCGCTGAACGTGGAAAAGGGGTCGGGAGTCATTACTTCTCTCGAGGACGTCCACGGTCTCGTAATGTTGAGTCCAGGCCTAATCGCTTCGCAGTGCGTTTCACCCACTGTTCGCTCCCAAAGGGCCTCCCTCGCTGCACACTCGTTCGCAATGCCTTTAGCTCCGCTGCCGTCTCGGGTTGATTAACCTGAGCCACCCACTGACGAGGATGATCGACTGGCCAACGACTCAAAAACGGCTCGGCGGAGCCTTGTTGTTGTCGACGCCACAGGCTCGACCACTGCCACTCTTCGGCCCGACGGACTAAGTTGGCCCGAAGCGCATTCCGCTCGACATATCTGACAACCGTGAGAAAATGCTCGTCCGCCTGGATAGGAAATGACTTGAATCGCCCTTGATACACCGGGCCGGTCCCCGCCGTGTGCCGATGCGCATGCCACCGTTGCGTGTGCGTCACCGTAACCCAGCGCAAAACATCGGACAGTTCTCCATCACCCCGGGGCCAGAATACTAAGTGCCAATGGTTGGGCATTAGGCAATACGCCGCCAGGCGAGTGCTAGTGCGTTCCACCGTTTCCTGCAGCACCTGCTCAAAGGCGCTATAGTCAGCAGGGGTTTCAAACAAAGGCAAGCGCCCAACTCGTCGGTTGAGCACATGATAGACAAACCCTCCCGTGGCAAGACGAGGACGACGTGGCATACCGGCTTGTAACTGGATGCCCAGAAAAAGTCAAGAAAAGACTCCCGACCCCTTTTTTAAAAGGACTGAACTATTTTGAATAATGAGGAATGTGGGAAGGGCTCGAGATATGTGTGATGATAAAACCTGACCTCGAGCGAAATGAGAGATTGTGAAATCCTTCAGGAATAAAAAGGTGGGGAATGAAAAACGAAACTTGCAACAACAGACTTGAGGGCATCTCTAAAAACTACTGACAATTCTGTTGGGTTCTGGCATAAGGTTCTTCCAAGGAGGACTGCTCATGGACACACCGGGCCAACTTGGATTCTTTGATCTCACGCACCGCTACGACGCCCTGACTCAGAAAGG
>BQIU01000173.1 GCA_021603905.1 Nitrospirales bacterium | reverse complement strand
AAACTTGGCGACGGTTGCGAGGATTTAGAGAGTTACCCAAAGTCATCGCAGGTATTCAATTTACTGATGGCATGGAAGACACAAGCCCAAACTCAGTCGCCGCGTGAGCAACGTTTCGTGCACTAGATTTGACAATAACTCGAGATTGGTGGGTTGACGGTACGATTTTCTGCTTCATTTTTCTGCTTCATTTCCGCTACTTTTCTTGATGCCGAATTTTCATAAGCCATATCAACCCGATGGCTAGTACACGTCAGCCGGGAAGCACAAATTCAGAGTTAGTCTGCTGACGGACTTGATCTTCTGGCAAGTTGCCTGAATCTAGACAAAACCTTGCTCGACTGGGAAGATAGGTGACGGAAAGGAAGGCAATGAGACCGTTCTCACTCTATCTGTTCATTGGAAGTGGCAGTGTCGCTGCACTCTTTATCAGTCTAGCCCTTCCAGTTTTTTTGCCTGGTTGGCGCTGGCAACATGAACCGCTTCATTCTACGATTGAGGCCCTTGGTGGGCTGACCGCCATAGCCATGACACTCGTGCTACTCCATAGCACCAAGGAACATACGAGAAAGAAGTTTCATGTGGTGGCCGGCGGCTTTCTTGCAATGGGAATCCTTGAAGTGTTTCACGCTCTTTCGACACCAGGGAACGGCTTTGTCCTTCTACGTAATATGGCAAGTCTCTTTGGAGGAATTGGATTTGCGCTCGTCTGGCTTCGACCATCAGAGAAAAATCGAATAAGCGAATCATTGATGCTGTGGTTGGTTGCTGGAGGAACTCTTGGTATTGGAACATGGATACTCGGATTTCCGGAACAACTTCCCGTTCTTCTTCGCCAGGGTGAATTTACCCCAACGGCTATCGCACCGAAAAACGTGGCGTGCATGCTCTTCCTTGCTGGTGCCGTACACTTCCTATTGGATTATAGAAGAACCCGCCAATCAGAAGATGTGATATTTGCATGTCTGGCGCTCATGTTCGGTCTTGCCGAAATGATGTTCACCTACTCGACGATCTGGGATGGGTCATGGTGGTTCTGGCACTGGCTTCGTCTCATGGCCTACCTTTTAGTCTTGGGGTATGTTGGCCATGATTATCTCGCCACCCTTTCTGATTTGAAGATTTCATTGGCTCAGACTAAACAGGCTGAAGAATCGGTTCGTCGAAACGAGCAGCAACTGCGTGAAGTGTTGGAGGAGCGAGAACGGCTGGCAGAGGATCTTCATGATGGCGCAATCCAGTCGATTTTTTCACTCGGGCTCAGTCTCGAACGGTGTCAGCGACTCATTCCTAAGAATCCAAAAGAAGCAATCAGCAGAATTGGTGATGTGACTGCGGATCTCAAATTAGTGATACGAGATTTACGGAGTTATATTAGCGGTATAGAACTTGAGCCTGAGAATGATCTGCCCTTGGAAGAGGCGATGGCTTCACTGGTGCGTACGATAAACCACTCTGCACCCTTTCACTTTCGTTTGCAGGTCGATCAAGCCGTGACGATACTCCTGACTCCAGAAGAGAGGATGCACGTCCTCTATATTATTAAAGAAGCGATGAGTAACACTCTTCGCCATGCTGGAGCCAAATCAGGATTGGTGTCTCTTGAAATTCAGAATGAAACTGTTCGCTTAGCAGTCGAAGATGACGGTTTTGGTTTTAACCCTGCTGATGACGAGAAGCATGGGTATGGTTTGCGAAACATGGCTGCTCGCTCGAGGCGACTTGGCGCTCGGCTTGAAGTATTGTCGGAAAGGGGTAGGGGCACTCGAATTATCTTTGAGATCCCGAAGAAAGGAAGCCATGTCTCAACATCAGCATAATTCCATCCGTCTTCTACTCGTGGATGATCATGAGGTGCTTCGTCTCGGTCTGCGAACATTGTTTGGCGAGACCGATGGGATTCAGGTAGTTGGCGAGGCGGGAAACAAAGCGTCAGCCATTACAGAAACCATACGACTTCAACCTGACGTGGTGTTAATGGACGTTCGATTGCCAGACGGTAGTGGTGTCGAAGCCTGCCGTGAAATTCGAAGCTCATGTCCGAACACGCGAGTGCTCTTTTTGACATCCTTTGCTGATAATGAGGCCGTGATGGCGACCATTATGGCCGGAGCTGACGGCTTTCTCTTAAAAGAGATCGGAGGGGATGAATTGATTAAAGCCGTTAAAACCGTGGCAGTTGGACAATCCATCCTTGACCCTGCTGTCACGCAACGTGTGTTGAACAACATTAAAAAGCTTTCTAGTCCAGGGTCCGAAGACAAGAGTGACACCTTATCTTCCCAAGAAATGAAAGTGTTGACACTTGTCGCAGAAGGGCAAACCAATAAAGAGATCGCGGCAGCTCTGGACTTAAGTGATAAGACTGTTGGCCACTATCTCGAGAATATTTTTCAAAAGCTCAACGTCACTCGCCGCTCGCAAGCTGCTGCGCTATTTGCCCGCCGATTTTCCCAATAGGGGCATTCGTCCCTAGCGGTATACGGGAATAAAAGTTCTGGTTCTCCCGGCATTCTCACCTACCAGTGTATCTTTCTCAAGGCTATAGTGTGGACATGATTGATTCGTGAGATGGCGGCAATTTCGTTTACCATCAGGCTTACCAAAAGGAGGTCATCATGTTTATCAAGCACCAACAATCTTTTGTAGGATTTTTCGCAATGGTTCTAACCCTGGTGTGTTCGCTACTCATTGGAGCCAGCGTGACCCAGGCGAGTGAAACAGGCGGCAAGGATAAAATGAAGGTCGTCTATCAAGTCAACGGCCCCGATCCAGCCGTTGCGAAATACGCGCTGGCGCTCATTAATAAACATATTGAGGCTGAAGGGGGTCCCGATAACATTGATGTGGTGTTAGTGGTTCACGGACCAGCGTTGAAACTCTTTGAAAATGCCAATGCTGATCAAGATCTGAAAGACAAGATTAAGATGGTTCTGGATAAAGGAGCAACCGCTGAGATGTGTCAGGTCTCCATGAAATTGTTTGGAACTCCGTTGGAAAAGTTAGTGGCCGGGTTTATTCCTACTGAACATCCAGTTGCCGTTAAGCGTATTGCTGATCTGCAACGTGAGGGATATGTGTACATCAAACCGTAAGGGGGAAAGATGATGAATGATCGTGTTAAGCAGATAGTAAATCTAACCCCCTCATCTCGTGGGAGCCAAGCAGGCTCCCACGAGGAACCCGTGGGAATTTGGATTCGTGAAATAGTCTTACGCCTCATGGTTGCCCTCGGCAGTTTGGTTTTCTTGACTTCTGCAGTCGATGCAGCTCCGCCCGTGAAAGCTCCGGAATTTGAATTGGTGACGCTGGATGGACAACGCTATAGCAAAGACTCATTACGTGGCCAACCGACGCTCTTGGTATTTTGGGCGCCATGGTGCCATTTTTGCCAACTGGAATTACCGCTGCTGGCAAAATTTTATCGTGAGAACAAGCCGGATCAACTCCGTATCTTGACCATTGCCTTTGCGGATACACGTGCCAATGTCGAGAATTACGTAAAGGACAATCCTAAAACGTTTGTTTTCCCAACCGCCTATGATCAGGAGGATCAAATTGCTCAGAAATTCGGTGTGAGCGCGACTCCGACATTTGTCGTGATGAATGAACACGGTGATCTGACCTTGGCGCACTTTGGAGCTCGGCTCAACCAGAATCCTCAGTATCAAGCGTTTCTGGAAAGCTTGCGATGAAAAGGGAAGAGTAAATTTGCATGATTGAATCTACTGCTCAGATTCCACAAGTCACCTTGTTATCCGCGTTTGGAGCCGGACTTTTGTCCTTCCTGTCCCCCTGTGTGCTTCCACTTGTGCCGTCGTACATTTCCTATGTTACTGGTCTATCCGTTGAACAGCTTCAAAAGCCCACAGAATGCGAACAGTTTCGAAAATCTATTATCTTGAATTCTTTGCTGTTTATCGCAGGATTTTCTTCCATCTTTATTGTTTTGGGAGCATCGGCGAGTCTGTTCGGTCAATGGTTATTTGAATATCAGGAGTATCTTCGGAAGGTTGGAGGAGTCCTAATTATTCTTATGGGACTGTATGTCCTGGGTCTGTTTAATGTTGGTTGGTTGGCGACTGAAAAACGTCTGCACTTCCATACACGTCCACTAGGGTATGGAGGTTCGTTTCTGATTGGTGTGGCTTTTGCCGCAGGCTGGACTCCCTGTATCGGCCCCATCTTGGGGACGATCTTATTGTATGCCAGTACTTCAGAAACGTACTTGGATGGCCTGACGCTCCTGGCTTTCTATTCTTTGGGCTTGGGCGTGCCACTTTTTGCTGCAGCCGTGAGTTTGGAACGATTTTTATCTCATTTCAAGAAGATTCAGCGATATATCAAGGGTGTATCGATTGTCAGCGGTGTGTTATTGATCGCCGTAGGTATCCTGCTTTATTCTAACGCTTTCGTTCGATTGACCAGTATCCTCGAACGTTCTGGTGTTTGGTGGTATATTGGGCAATAAGGAAAGTTTACGATTAGAGCATATTGGCATGGCACATTCTCAATACTTGTCATGCTCCTTTCCATAATGTCATAGGCTAGGCATAGCGAAACGTTGTAGAGGCTGGACAAGATTTCATTAACGCAATTCCAATTGAGGTTTCCTCTATTCGACAGAGGCATTTCTTCTATGGTTGAATCGGCCTTACTTTATCCAAACGGATCTCCTATGAATCGAATTGAAACCAGCTATCGGGCGTTACTCAAGGTTGCGGTTGTACTTAATTCGCAACGGGACACGAACAGTCTTTGGCAGGCTATTACTGAACAGATTAATCAAGTGATGCCCTGGGCGCGGGCGAGTGTGACTCTCTATGACCGGGATGTCGATGGTTTCCGGTTCTATATTGTAGCCACGAATATTCCAAAAGTTGTCTTGCAGGGTGATACGATAATTTCACGAACAGGAAGTGCCATGGGTTGGGCTTACGAGCATAAGGCGGTACATATTCGTCCTGATCTCAAGCAAGAACAAGTATTTCTTGAAGATCCGTGGTACGTGGAAGAGGGGCTTGGGCGAATGATCAATCTTCCCCTACTCGTTCATGAAAAATGTTTAGGCATTCTTAATCTTGGCAGCGTTGACTCCGGCGAACCGAGTCCAGATGACCTTGAGTTTTTAACGCAAGTCGCAATGCAAATTGCGTATGCGATTGATCATGTTCAAGCATACGAGGAGATCAAGCGACTTCATGGGAAGTTGGCTCGAGAAA
>BQIU01000172.1 GCA_021603905.1 Nitrospirales bacterium | reverse complement strand
CGTCAGCGAATCTTTCGTGTCTCGATCTTTTTGCTCCGTCTTGGTACGCTCTTGCATCGTGGCGTCTCCTTCTTTTGAGGTTGTGTGTGGATGTCTCGCAACACCCATTGCAACCCGAGACGCCGCGTCTTTTCAACTCACTCCATGCACTACTTTCAAATATAACTCTCGCTCATTCTGAGGAAAGGCGTAAATGTGTCCATCGAATGAGTTGTGTTCTGCTTCGTCATCTCTTTTTGCAAGGGACTGGTTTAAAGACGCCGGGGGGTGTTAGTGGACGGTGAGGGAAGGGATTAAGAAGTTGTTGGATACGAAAGAATGAAACGCATTTTCCATTTGCAACAAGGGAACTTATGGTTGATGTTCTTGTGTATCGTGAGTGAAACGATAGCCCACACCGGGATCTGTCAAAATGTACTGGGGTCGTGATGTATTGCGTTCAATTTTTTTTCTGAGCTGTCCAATAAACACTCGAAGATATTGGGCTTGGTCCGCATACGCTTCTCCCCAAATAGCGGTGAGGAGGGTTCGGTGTGTCAGAACTTTACCTGTGAATTGAATCATATATTTCAGTAGATCATACTCTGTCGGAGTGAGTTTGATTGGTTCGTCATCCAACCGCACTTCACGTCGCTCAAAGTTGATCGTGAGTGATCCACTTTTGAATATTGGTTCAGTACCAGGGACCATGATCGTTCGACGAAGGGCCGATCTGACCCTTGCGGTTAATTCTTCCATGCCAAAAGGTTTGGTGACGTAATCATCAGCTCCAGTCTCAAGCGCTTCAACCTTTTTTTGTTCATTGCCAATGGCTGAGAGAACAATGATAGGGACCGGAGATTGCTTCCGTATCCGGCGGGTGAGTTCAATCCCGTTAATCGTTGGCAGGATGAGGTCGATAATGACGACATCAGGTTGTCGTTGGGCGATAGCATCTAATGCTTCTTCTCCAGACGCAGCCGTGATGACGACGTAGCCCTTATTTTCCAAATTGACTTGCAACGAACGACGAATTTGTGGCTCATCATCCACCACAAGGATTCGTGCACCTTGACTCATAATTCACCTTGCACTTTGTGCCGTCCTTCAAGGGTAAAGCTGACCATGGCTTCAGTTAAGGGGATCGTAAAAGTTATCGTGACTTTTGTGCCCGTTGACGTAGCCCAAATCCGCCCGCCGTGGGCCTCGATGATCCCTTTGCAAATGGCTAAGCCCAGCCCGGTGCCTCTGATGGGTTGTGTGTACGATGTTTGCCGACGATAAAAACGTTCGAAGATACGCTCGACATCTTGAGGGAGAAGAGGTTCTCCTGTGTTGGAGACTTTGACTTCAATATGTTGTTCCTCAGTGCAGACATCAATTTGAATCGACGAGTTTGGCATTGAATATTTGATGGCATTGTCGAGTAAATTGATGAGGACCTGTTGTATTTCCACTGCGTCGACAAAGAGCGGAGGGAGATTGTCAGGAATGGAGACTTCGATGTTCCGGACTTCTAATGTTAATTCTGTGCGACGGATCGCGCCTTCGATTAGATCTTCTAGAAGATGCCATTCCTGATGCGGGATGAGCGTGCCAGCTTCAATCTGTGACATATCTAACAAGTTATCAACCAAACGACTCATATAATTGATTTCTTTGTCGACTCCTTCAAGAAACTCTTGCTGGAGTTCGGTCATCCCGCTTGGTGCATTCCCTAAAATCGTGGAGACTGACGTTTTCATGGCGGTGAGAGGCGTTCGCAATTCATGAGAGACCGATGAGAGCAAGGCTGACTTGAGCGCATCACTTTGTTTCAAAGCTTCGATCCGTTTAGCCTCGCTTTCTCGCAAGCGTTCTTCGGCAAACGTTCGTTCCGTGATATCATCTGAAATTCCGATAATCTTCAAGATGTTTCCGTTGCTGTCGCGAAGCGGGATAAAATTTTTGGAAAAAACCTTGTCGTTGCCATGAGTGGTCACCTTGTACTCAAAGCTGACGGGCTCGCCTTGCACCGCTTTTGTAAAGTACTCTTTTATGACTTCATGTTCGCTCTCGTCTGCTGAAAAGAGATATGAACAATCAATGACTTGGTCCTCGGTCTCGACTTCCAACATTCTCTGCCCTGCTTGATTCATTGAGCTAATCTTCCCATTGATCTCGACCTCCTGGATACAAAACGGAACGTGTTCAACGAGAGATCGAAACCGTGCCTCACTGGCCCGTAGTTCATTCTCGATCCGTTTGTATTCAGTGATGTCGACATTTAATCCATCGAGGTAGAGGAGTTGTCCGATCTCATCAAAAATAAAATGGCCGCGGGCCAGTATCCATTTCCTTGTTCCATATTTGGTGATGATTTGATGCTCATTTTCATATGGAATGTGTTGAGCCAGAGCATCTTGGATCATAGGCCAGACTCGCTCGTTTTCCCCCGGTGCCATGAGCGTATCGTATGTGACCTCGCCACTCAGAAAGGCTGAAGTCGAGTGTCCTGTCACTTCTTTAATGCCATCGCTTGCATATATAATGGACCATGACTTGTTATTGAGGCAACGATATGCAAATCCTTTGGGTAGCTGACCTAGGATGCTTTCGGTCAAAGCTTTCCATTCTTGCAAAGAGTTTTCTGACTCTACGCGATCCGAAACATCTTCACAAACAATCAGGACAACAATCTCTCCTCCTTTGCTATATACCGCTCGTGCGACTTCTTTCACCCACAGAATACTCCCATCCTTCCGTACTTTACGAAACTCCCAAGAAAAAAGAGACAAAGGATTTTGCAAGCAGAACTCAAAGCGTTGCTGAACCGGAAGCCTATCATCTTGCAAGAATAGGTTTATAACAGGCCATCCAATTAACTCCTCAGCTGAATATCCAAGTTGTTGAGCACCAAATTGGTTAACGGAGAGGATTCTTCCATCTTGAGAGACGGTAAAATACATAGACGGATTATCCTCATATAGTGCTCGGTAGCGTTCTTCGCTTTGCCGTAAGGCATTTTCAGAAAGCAACCGTTCCGTAATGTCTTCCGAGATTCCTAGCAGATATTCAGTGAAACCTTGTTGGTTGAGGATCGGAATCTTTTTCGTATGTAAGTGCCTCAAACCATTAAATTTTGTTTGGATGGTTTCATCTGGAATGTCGAGCATTTCTTTTGATGATATGACTTCTTGGTCTTTCATTGAGAAGAATTCTGCTTGCTCTTTTGAGAAAATGTCAAAATCATTTTTTCCTATGATCGTATTTTTGGTATACCCTGTAAGGGTTTCACCGGATTTGTTGAAATGAACAAAACGAAGATCTTCTACATCTTTGACAAATACCATGTCAGGAATATTTTCAATGATCGAGTGTAGGAACATTTCACTCTTCCGCAATGCGGTTTCTACACGTTTCCGTTCTACCACTTCATTTTCTAATTTTTGGCCGGCTCGTATGCCTTGTGCGGTAACAAATATCCCTAGCAATGCGACTAACACCGCAATGCTAGATTCCCATAGCACCATCGTTGAAAAATTCGACTCAGCATGAACATTCAAGAGTTTGACGGCGTCGTCGGCTATACTGATTGCTGCTGAATTTTGGGTGCGAAGGGTTTGAAGTTGTCGTCGAAAATCCCCATGATCCGCGACTAACGAAAGTAAATGGTCAGCGGAATCGATGATGGTGTCGAAGTGATTACGTTGCTCTAGGAGTTTGCGCCTGATTTCTTGAGTTGGTATGGCTGGTACTTGTTGTTGATTCGTTGTAGGTTTATGAGCAACGGCCTGCCCTTCAATAAGGGCATCGAGGGTAGAATGAATCAAGGACCTGGTCGATTGATAGTCAGCGGAGACCAGCTGGGAAGCCAGAAACACTTCATTCATGTGCTTCTGAAGCAGCATGCGTTGGCGACCTACGATGTCAATAAGTCGAGCATTTGACTGCTCCTGGTGGATCGTCGTGATGGTGTAGGCCAACAGCCCAAGGAGCACACTGAGAAACATGACCGTAATGATCGTAAAGCGGCTTCCTAACTTTGATTTTGGTTCAACATCGGTAGCAGCAAATGAGTTCATGCTGGAATCCTTCTTTGGCGAATAGGATGACAGGACCGTTTAATTGAACATTCAATCTTCAATAACAGTGTCGTGCAAAGCCTTTTCATATCATCTGCTGTGCACTTGCATGCAATCAATGTCTCGATCTCCTGATGTGATTGCTGGGCATGATGCTGTTACTTGATTCTTCTCATCTTAAACCTTCGAAGAGGGTATTTCGCAACTTTGTCAACGGTAATGTGTTTTGTGAATCACGTTAATTATAAGAACAATCTGCCTGATTTCTCTGACTCCTGAAACGCATTATTCGGCGAGGAAGGGATGTGAGTCCAATTAGCAACAGACGCTGGAAGGCTTCCTGTTTTTGATACAGGGAAAAAATCAAGTAAGAGGTCTGAAGTGATTCAGTTGATTCAAAAGAAAAGAAGTGGCTGGGGGACCAGGAATCGAACCTGGGTTCTTAGAACCAAAATCTAATGTCTTGCCCCTAGACGATCCCCCAACCAAGACCTCTACATTAAGGCCTGAACCAGTCCGAGTCAAGATCTTGACCTTGGGGTGGGGCCATTTCAATAAAATTCTGATGTTCGTTCTGTAGAATCTCCTGGTGTCATTTGGACAATTTGTAGTAGATTCTTCAGTTGGATTGAGACTCTAAAATAGTTTGAACAGGAATTGCTATTCAGTTGTACAACTATCGTGTCAAAGGTCACCAACTGCCGTGCCAAAGAAGATCAAATGGCAGCCCTTCGGTTCGAGATTCTTAGAACACTCGACCTTCAACAATCCAATGTCGGTCATCGGGCACGTCAAGCAGTAACCGACTCAGGTTGAGTTCCGCAAGATGAGCGGCGACATCGTCTTCGGTAAAAGCCGCAAGGAGCGAATTATAGAAGTCTTGCCGTAATTTTTCTGGTTCCTCTGCCGCATATTGTTCAACCAGGGTGTGGGCTTCCTCGGTGGATTCCGGGCGAATCAAATCCATGACCAAAACAGGAGCTCCCGGTTTCGCCGTCGTTTTAATGAAGTACCAAAATTGAAGTGGATTTGGTACATGGTGCGCGAGGCTATTGGAAATGATTGCGTCGACTGGGCTTGAGAATGTCGCATCTTGAAAACGTTGGCAGCGGAGTTCGATCCGTTCACTTAACTTTGCGTCAGCAACCATGCGCTTGGCAATGTCAATCATCGGTTGGGATGCGTCAATTGCTGTGATTCGTAAAGTCGGATGAGCCTGAGCCAGACGAATGGGAATGTCGCCCGGGCCGCACCCCAGATCAACGACATGGGCGTTCTCT
>BQIU01000171.1 GCA_021603905.1 Nitrospirales bacterium | reverse complement strand
CAAAAGATGATCTCATCAAAGTCTGATGCCTGTTCATCCCACAGGCGAGTCATCTCCTGCTGAATCTTTGATACGAAGTCCGTGCGATCTGTTTTGAGGATGTCCTTGATATCCTCATGATTGAGCGTAGCGCCTCGTACGTGAAGAGGTCTGATTTGTCGGAATGCCCAATCGATCTCATACGGGTCGGTCGTGCGACCGAGTTTTTGGCTAACCGTCTGTGCGGCCTTCTGAAATAATGTCCCGATACCGATGACGAGACCGGTTGAGGACCGAGGAAGAAACTGGGTTCCGGCCATCCCAACTAGTTCGGTGGTGCGCATGCCGATATCGACGACGGCGATTCGACACCCATGTAAATCTGGAAATTGATTGAGCACATAGCAGTACGCACCAATCCCTTGAGAGAGTACGTCGACGTGTTTCGCTCGAAGGATGTGTTTGACCAATGCTTGAATGTGTGTTTGCGCTTTACTCGCCGTATAAATGTGAAGGGGGAGCCCCGTGACGAGGTAGGAGCCGGGCGGGATATGTCGATGAGCAAACGCGACCAAGGCTTTATAGGCTGGAGACACCCACCAGGAGTCATACTGTTCTTGAAAATGAAAGGCCGCCGTCACCGCGTCTTCGCCCACTTGATACTGTTGGCCTTCGACATCCACCATGTTGTTTTGGTCTCCTAATGTCAAAGAAATTGAGGTTGGCTCAAGTGGGGAGACGACAGAAGGGTAGGTGACCACCTGATTGTCCCAGGCAATTTTGACATAACCATATCCGACATCAAGTCCGACGAGTGTTGGTGCATGCGGAGTCGCAGATTTCTTCGTCTTCGTTGTTTGTGGTTTACGTGTAGTCGGTGCAGTTTGGGTGTCGGTGCTCATGATTAGACTCCTTCCAAGCTTTTAGGTGGTCAACGATAACTGTGTTTGCCTACCAGAGTATTACGGGAAAGGGTGTTGGATTTTGGGGGGTCAGTTAGGGGGTCAGTTAGGGGGTCAAAAATGGTAGGAATTTACGTAGAAACGCGGAGCGTGTTGTGCGCAGTTTTGTGCGAATCTGTGCGGACATAACAATATATAAGATATATGTCCCTCACTCTGCACAGGTTTTTGGAGAGCGTACTACTACATTAAGAGAAAAATGCGCGAGACACTGGTAGTAAACTGCACCGCAAACCAGGATCATCAAGCATGAACCGAGCTGCTCCAAACATGTCCGGAATCGCCCAGGCCTTCTGGGATGAATTCGGGGTGCTTATCAATAAGATCAAGGACGAGGTCCCAGACCTTCTCCCTCGGTGCTATGAACATCTGAGTCAGTACATTGAGGATCAGTATCGGTGGGATTCGTTGGAGATGCGGATTGAAGAAGTTTTTCGGAAGCACCCCGATTGGACTCCCCGGAGGATGGCCGAGCACATCCGATATTACCATCGCATGCCGCATTACATGAGACAACTTCTTATCAAGCGAGCCCAAAAGGTCAAGAATCGTCTCCGGATGCGAAAACAGCGTCAGGATGGCGAAGTATGACAGAAGCCCTCCATTCAGAAACCGATCCCCATGTGTTTGGACTGAAGGGTGTCATCTCGCTGTATCAACGTGGCATGGAGGCATTCCTCCAACGTGAGAATCACATGCTCCCTGTCAGGATCCGAGGCATGGTGGTACAGAAGAAATTGCGTGAGAAACCGCGGGGCACGTGGCAATACTTTACCATCAAGAATGCTGGCTTGAGTCTGGAAGCCAGAGCACAATCCACAATTGATCTTCCATGGAATCAAGAAGTGCAGTTGCTTGTGTTGTTAGGCATCGCGGGCTGGATGCAAAATCGACTCGTTCCACAGCTTGAAGTGCTCAGTGTGTTGCAAGAGGAAGGCCGGAGGCGAATCAGTTCGGATGAACTTCTTGTCAAATGGCAAGCCGCCATTCGGCAGCCCAAACGAGACGTCGAAAGTGTGTTTGTCGCCCATGAGCCATTGGTGCTCATCGTGACATCAGAAGTGGGTGAAGCCTGGACAGACGTAACCTCACCTCTGGCAGAGTATCGAGAGATCATTCGCGTCCAACGGGCGCCCGTCAGAGTGTCAGATCCACAAGCTGTTGGTCAGGTGCTTAAGCAGGCGTGGCAGAAACGCCCAACACCCGAACTGATCATTTTGACTCGAGGAGGGGGAGATGCTGTCGTCAATCTCGATAACGACGAACTACTTCAATTGGTGACGCAGCGACCGATTCCGCTCGTGACGGCTATTGGTCACACACGGGATCATCTTGTGCTCGATCGGGTCGTGGACAAATCCTTCGCCACCCCCCGCGACTGTGGGCTCTGGCTCCGGGATGGACTCGCCCGTGCGCGACGCCGACACCAGGAAATCCAGGACGCCAAGGAGCGGAAAGCGCACCAAAATCTTCTCGAACTCACCGGAAAGCACAAGCAGTTGCAACACGAGCTGCGTCGGGCTCGTCGACAGACGGTTGTCCTAGGTATAGTCATCGGCATCGTATTGCTGACGTTTGTCTACTTCTTCCTAGGACCAATGTAATCACTCGCCATAAAGCTCTGCCCGCGAAGCGGGCCTGCTCTGTCTATTCTGGAATGATCACGGTATGAGGGAGGTGTCGCTTCACCGCCATCGTGAGCATGTGTTCCGTGCCGCGAGATTCGCCATCCCAAAAGAGAAAGATGTGATAGGGGTCTGCTTGCTCATCGAGTTCGTTGAGCATAGCGGTGTTTCGCCGCATGCCTGCGGATCTGCCATAGGTCTCCCACTGTGCAGGTCGACGAAGGACGGTGGCTCCACATTTGTGAGCTTCTTCCGCACACCAGGTATCCACACCTCGTGCTCCACCGTGTAGGAGTGTGTCAGTCGGGTGAATCACATCGTGGATGGTCTTACGCACGAGTGTCTCGTCAGGAAAGTCTCGGCTACCTGAGACAAGAAACCACATTATGGGTCGTGGTTGAGATAAGGTCTTGATAATCGCTAACCGATCTTGAGTGATATAGTCCTTGAACGAACTGCCACGGTGTACGTTCTGACTCATGATAAGCCCTCCCTTGACTAAGAGTAATAGTGCAAGGGAAGCCAAACCTGCCCACGCCGTGGGCCCGTATAGATTCAGTATGACGAATACTCAGAGTGAACGATCCCGCCCATCACCAAACCGATCAGGCCAGCGTTTGACTGCATATTCAATGATCAAATGTGTATGACAAAACCAGCCGTCACGGCAGTAACACAACAGTGTAGCCTGCTCCTGTTGTGCAAGCGCATCCCAAACTTCTGCTCTTACGCTCACTAGAATGGCCTGATACTGCTCCGTGTATTGCGCCTCAGAGATCCTGCCATCTTTGACACCCATCACCATGTCCCACGTGGGGGCAAACGCTTTCCACAGACCCTTGGCCGATTTGACGGTCGTGTCAATGCCCTCGGCCTTCCCAATTTGTGCCCGACGCAAGATCGTCATCACGTCCTCCTTGTGTGTCTGTATCACAAAGAGTGTAATCTTGCCCACGCAGTGGGCCATCACCAAGATTACCGAGGAACACGGATATTGGGTCGTGGGCGTCGCCTTGTTGCACGTCGAAAGCGATTCCAAAGCCGACTGACCCAGATGCGGAATGGAGAGTCTTTGAGCCAGTTGTGCATGGGGACCTCCATCTCAGAGTGTATCGAGTGATATGAATACGAAGTTGCACAAGGTGGGGCGAGGGCGTCGAGCCCTCGCCAGAATCGTGTGACAATCCGTCAACGCGGTGTTACGCAGGCTGAAGTTTCTTTTTCTTCACAGTCATCTCAAAGGCTTGCACTTCGAGCTTACTGCGTTTATCGCCTTCATTAGTTTCCCATGCACGGTAGTTAAGCTTTCCTTTAATCTCCACCCAGTCGCCTTTGTCAGCTTGTTGAGAGAACGGCTCACCCCTCTCGCCATACATGACGACGGAGACCCAGTGGGTACGTTCTTGAATATCATCGTCCTTTTCCCACTGTTCTTTGATCGCGACATTCGCACTGACGACCATGGTGCCTGACCCCGTATACCGGACCTCCGGCGTGTGCGACAAACGACCGGTGAAGTGGACAGAATTTCTGTCACTAAATGTTTTAGTCGTAGTTTCTGTAGACATCGTGGAACCTCCTCGAAAAAGTGAATAACACAAGTCGTGAATGAAGAAGCCTTGCCCGCAGAGCGGGCCCTGCCTTTTTTCAGCTAATAGTTGTCACTACTGAGACGTCTGGGTACCTGAAACCATCAAGGCTCAGAGGATGAACTGAGCGGTGTATAGGGCACAATATCCGATGGACGGCCCTCCACTTGCTGATCGACGTACATGTTGAATTCCCCATCATGATCCGCGTCAATCCAGTAGAAGAGCGGAAATTCTTTGGTCGTCACCACGCTATTCCAATACTCGTTGTATTCGGAAATGATGATTTGCCGAGCGGTTTTGTAATCGACCCGACCATCTTGTTGTAACGAATATTCCCGAGTGTAGAGTCCTGTGACGATGTTTACGTCTTCGTTGACGAGGTAGTCCTCTTCGGGTTCTGTTGGAAGCAATTGAGCCCATGTAGACCGAGCGACTGTGAAAGACAGGAAGAAAAACATTGCGAGAGATAAGTTGAGATGTGGCATGACGTCCCTCCTTGGTGTGCGTGAAACACAATGTATGACCAAGAAAGAACCTTGCCCGCGGAGCGGGCCTAGAGGGATTAGTGTGGTGCGATTGCTGTGGCGGAAGGAATGTGATGGGGAGGGGAGCCCTACCGATACGTGGCGTTGCCCACTAAGCCATGTAGGCCTCGCTTAGGCTCTTGTGGGATGCCATTCATATCGAAGATCGTAAGAAATCGTGGACACGCCGATTCATGAAGGTTGTGGTCCGCAAGTTTTTCAAGTTGTGAGAGATGGAACCACAGATCGAAGATGGCTTCTCGGCTACCGATGATTTCGTACCGATTTTCGTAATCATGAATGTCTTGGAGATTTTGGTTGCCGACAGCCCACGTTAAACGAAAGCAGTCCATCACCATATCCTTTCTTGTCTCTTCGGACGAGACGACGACGAGCGAACTACGGCAGATGCAAGAGTTTTCTTACTCGATCTATCCTGTTCTGAGGGATCACCTGCTCGACACGTGAAACGGTAATTCCTACCACGACGGTACACGCGAGATTTCCAGCCGAAAACGACACCGATCGGATCGGAAATTGGGTCTGGTCCGGAGGGGTAAATCCCGGCAATGCCTGCTCAAGCATCGTCCGAAGATGCGTCTCGGCGGTCTTTGTCGCCTGTTGGCAACTTCGCCATGGATCAGGATCTCCAAACACCGTTCCGCGTCCATAGACCCATTGTCTCTCGTTTTCAGAAGAGATCCCAGGCGTCAACGTGAATCGAGATTCCGCATGAGCCAATGACGTGATGAGCATGACGGAGACCAGGATGAGCAACTGTCCAATCTGAGTTCGCATGTGTCCCTCCTCACAATCGTCTCACCTGAGGGTGAAGCGACTGTCGTTTGTAATATGTATATAAGGGTACTCCCTTGAGAAAGGAGGTGAAGACCAATGGAAGAGGATGTCTTTGGATTCACCGCATCGGTGGAACAAGATGATCCGATCAGTGAATCACCGCTCACATCAGATCCC
>BQIU01000170.1 GCA_021603905.1 Nitrospirales bacterium | reverse complement strand
CCACCGTTCCATGCGCTGAGAACAGATCTGTAAGCTCTGATCCAGTTGAAGAATACGGCAACCCACCAACATAAAGTTTTGAACTCATGGAGTTCCTCCATTTGAAACATGACATTGTCTTGGGTTTGGAAACGGTGAAGCGACTAGATTGAGCAAGACGTACATACTGAAACACATGAGGTCAGGCTTTCGAGTAGATTCCCCGGCAACACAACATCGGGTAAGGGCCTTGTTTGTTCACCGCTTTATCCTTCAGCGCCAGTCCCTATGCGATGAAGGAGTGTAACTCTATCGCCGAGTGAGCATTAAAGATAGTAGGACTTCCTTGAGCAAAAAACCGTCGAAAATTTTTGAGGCAAGGGGGGATCAACACGAATGTGAGTCTGTAGAAAATTTCTGGAGGTTGCGAGTTGTCATAAAGAAAAGACTGCTAGATGGAATAGTGAAGTATGTGAAGCAACTCTCTGGCGTAGTCTGTGAAGTGGAAGTTTATTCTGTAATACAGAGTCACCATCTTTACCTCGAGCGGCTTGAGGCACGTTGACACCGGCCTGGATGAGGTATAGAGTGATTCTATGACGTATGAACCTACGTTGACACTTCTATCCCTCGCGCGTTCCTAATTCCTTCCTGCGCGTCTGATTCCTCTGTCCGCGCCACTCTACGCCGATCCTCTTCTTAACATTCGCTGTCGTGTAGCGATCACGATTGTAACGCTGATCATCAGATCAGGTTTCTGAAGAGGTCATTCCTGACCGTCATGGTCACAGAATCGAGGTGCACCAATGTATCCATTCGAGATGCTGTTAGCAATCATGTTTCTATTTTGGGCCGCAGCTGTATGGGCAACCTATCGAGAGAATGCCACAAGCCTCAAATCCTAAACTTTCGAAGAATCTTTGTTGAGTAGTAGATTTCAGACCGCGATCAGTTGATCTGAACCTGCTGCTAGGTCGTAAGAAATAGTCAAAAGATTCAAGCCGGATTGTTGGTGTTTCTCAGGGAAACTCCCAGAAAGGGACTAAGGATGTTGGAACTCAGTTCAGCGTTAGAAACGGAAATTGTTGTCGCTGGCCTAGTCGCTATGATTGGTATGGCCGTGTGGTTACTTTTCCGAGATGAATCAAATGGCGAGAAGTCACTGTTTTTGAAAATATTGTCACCATACGATGGCGAAATTGAACGGTCCCCCTGTATTCAACCTCGAAAGGACGCACCCTTGTGATTTCCACAACGTGTGCGTCACACATGCAGCATTTAATAACAAAGGAGTTATGCCATGAAACGTAATCTCTTTATCAATCGCACGATTTTCGTCGCATCCTTGATGTTTTTTCTGTTGATACTGCCAGGCGTCTCGTCGGCCGACGATCACGAAGATAGGATGAAGAATTTTTATGAAGCACAAGAACAGAGTCGTGCTCAAATCGCAGTAGAAAGTGATCGGGACACTCTGAAGGCCTGCCTAGGCCGAATTCCGTCGGACGCAAGTGCTGGACAGTTCATGTTGGCGGAGCAAAATTGTCAACATGTCGATGTCGACCGGAATAAGACACATTTGAGTTTCTAAAGGATTGCCTCAAAGACACGACTCCATGGTGAACGTACAGTCTGAGGGAAATTTTTCTTGGGCAGTAACCCATGGAGAGATGTCTTGAGTCGTGAGAAAAATGATCCAAATTCTCGAAAGCATCTTTTAAAAGAAGTGAGGAGAAAGGGAGTCTTCGAAGGTACACCAAATTCCACTATAGACTAAACAACACTTGAAGCGTTGAGAAGAATTAAGGCTCTTAGCTAAATAGAAAAAGAATGCAACACCCATATGGTGTGATGACGAAAGGTGCCACCTGTGTATTGTTTCCGCTGCCATGGGTTGATGACCAAGGAAACCTGTATGGATCTTGAAGATGAGATGGGTATCATTGCGATTCCTGTGCTTCATTGTTTGAATTGTGGAGAAGTTGTGGACCCACTCATTCTAGAACATCGTAAGAGGGTACCGACACCGATAATGGGCCGAGCACGAGTCGCACCTAAAACTGCTCTTACTGGCTCAGGTGTATCAAGCTAGGAAAAGGATGGCCGAGGAGCCACTCCTTTAAAACATGATCCGTGCAAATTCACAAAACGTTCGATGAATTCAACTAGGAGAAAAACACATGAAGTATTCTGTGGGAGTCAATGTTCTTATCGGTATCGCATGGATGATGGTCGCCGGTTGTGGAACTTCCGAATCGAACGCTCCACAAGATACTCAGTTTGCTGAAGAAACCCATCAACCCGGAGCGAAAGAGGTCGTTGAGACAAGCCGGGCGTCCTTGGAAGAGAACCGCAATGAGTATGTGAAGGTCGTCGAAGGCCAATTAAATCAACTAAACGATGATCATGAAAAGCTAGTCGATCGAGCTCATCAAGCCAGATCTGGGACTCAAGTCCAGGCGGACTTGGGTAAATCTCTGAAGAATCTGACAGACCAAGGCAAAAAAGTTCAGAAGCAAATCGACGAGCTGAAGGCGACAAAAGTGGAAGATTGGAATGCGCTTCAATCTGGCATGAATCAAGCGTTGGAAGAATTGACACAATCGTATGATCAAGCACTCGCCAAGTATGCGAGCTAAGCTTGAAATTTCGTCTGGAGAGGTACACATGAAATGTTCTAGGGGCGTGTATCTGTTAGTTGGTATCTTCTGGATGATGGGCGCGGGCTGTGAGAGCTTCGAATCGAACCCTCCAGAAGAAACCCGAACAGAGTATTCAATGTTCGTAAAAGACAAAATGGACAAACTTCGATACGCACACGTAAGACTTATCATGCAAGTTCAACAAGAAGGACTGGACACAAAACACCAGACTATTTTGAATGAGACGCTTGATGACCTGACACAGCGAAGGGAAGCCGTTAAAAGGCAAATCGAGACCATGAAGATGGCAAAAGGTTCAGACTGGTTTGCAATTCAATTTGTCATGAATCATGACTTGGAGGAACTAGCGCAATCGTATGATCAAGCGTTTGTTCAGATTCCCGGGTAAGCTTGTCCGGTTGTGCAGTTCCTGCGAGTGACCGGGTAGGTATGAGCAAATAAAAAGCCATTATTAAGGACGAACGATATGTATGCCAACATAACAACTCATTCAAGAAGGGAATTGATGGAGAAGCAAGCTACAGCCATAACGAAAAATTCGGTCAACCGTTGGGCAATCTTTGATCGGGCGGTCAACGGGATGACAATCAACATGATGGAAACCCTCGATGGCTTGGGGTATCTGACCACTGGATTTAGTTTCCTGATAATCAGCATGGTGGTCTTTGTGCATGCCTGGTATGCCTTTGCCATGACGGTTGGTTCGCAGGCCATCTCCGCCGCACTAGTGCTGATGCATGATCTCCTGTTGGTCATTATCCTTTTGGAGTTGTTTCGCACCATCATTAATTTTCTTAAGACTAAAGTGATTACCTTGGAACCGTTCTTGTACATCTGCGTAATTGCCTCTACTCGACGCATCCTCACGACTGGAGCCCAGGTCGGTCATACGAACGAAATAAGCGATCACGTGTTCCACCGATATCTCCTTGATCTAGGAGCGAATGTGCTTGTCATTGTCGCTTTGGTGTGTACGGTGTATCTTGCCAATCGGATTTCTCGGCCCCCTTCGCCGGAGAAAAGTGGCGTCGTTTCTGCCTCTTAATCTTTTGAGTGCAAGAAGTGTGACGTCTGGTCGCACGCATTCTCGATCTACGTGTCCAGCTTATGCTTGAGAAAGACTGCTCATGAGACTGCCTAATGTCCTTGTCCGGTACCTCGGAGAATTCAAAACTTGGATCAAGTTGATCACGTTCTATGAGCTGGCCATGGGAATGAAAGTGACTCTGCACCACCTCCTCCACTACAAACCAATCACGCTTCAATATCCACATGAAAAACGGCTGCTTCCTGAGAACTATCGGGGTATGCTGGCCTTACTGCGGTATGAGGATGGGACCGACAAATGCGTGGGCTGCGACCTCTGTGAAGCCGTCTGTCCATCGCGAGTCATCACGGTCGTGAGCGCCGAAGTCCCAGGCGAGCCGACCAAGAGATATGCGAAGACATATGACATGGATATGACCCGCTGTCTCTTTTGTGGGTTGTGCGTTCAAGCCTGTCCGGTTGATGCGCTGGGAATGACGCGAGAATACGAGTGGGCAGTGTGCAACAAGCGGGACTTGCTCCTCAACAAGGAACAGCTGCTCGCTATCGGGGATCGGTCGTTTCCGAACCGAGAGAAGCGTCTGGAGTTCCAAGACCCCAACGTGGCCTTTTTCAACGTGGCATTTCCCGGCCAACCACTGAATGAAAACTAGACTCTTGAATGATACACGGTGAAAGGGTGTCGTCAAAAGCAGTGTGAATCATCGGCTCATACATAACCGGGTTTGTTCAGAGCAAGGATTACAGGGTAGTCAGAGAGGGCTGCGGAGCGTAAAGCATCTCTCAAAATTTAAACCCTCTTGAAATGCGAGAGACACACTTAGTAAGAGCGTCTGCTGAATATGAAGCTATCTGAACATGAAATAGACAAGGACATCATGAGTTCCAGAGACAGTGAGCGCATGGGTGGGCAACAAGTCAGAGAACTCAAGGCTGCGTTAGTCCAAGTCACACGCTCAGAACGGCGTCTCCTTGCTCAATACGCGGTGACGCGTGTGTTGGCCGAGTCTGCCACGCTGAAGGACGCAGGTCAGGAAATCCTTCGCGCCATCGCTGAGAGCCTCAATTGGAAATTGGGCATGTTTTGGAACGTGGATAAACAAGCTGCTGTGCTCCGCTTTGTTGACCTCTGGCATGCGCCGAACGTTGACGCGTCTGCGTTTAGAGAGGATAGCCGGGAACGGACCTTTCAAGGAGGGGTTGGTCTGATTACCTACAAGGCGATCAGCCGAAAAGTAGGCGGCACAGGACTGGGGACGAAGATTGTGAAGGATGTCGTTGAGGCGCATGGAGGCCGAATTACGGTCGAAAGCGAACTAGGCATGGGGACTTCCTTACAGATCACCTTACCAGTGGAAGGTCCGGCTACTCGCCTGACGAGTAGTGTGCCGAACCAAGCGTAAGGTGACCGTACGACTTCATGAGCCTTATGTATCTGATAAAAAATGCCCTTACAAGCAGAATGAGGCAATGAATAATGAAAGGAGTTCTCTAGTTATCGCAACGGTTCACAAGCAACTGGATAAGGACGAGTATCATCCTATGAGAAGATTGCAAGACACGTGCAGTGTATATGTAACGCTCTCCTGAAGCTGTTTGTGCGTATTTCCCGAATTTTAAAACTCTCATCACCATGAAACGAGGACAAAATGAATGTACTCCATGTTGCGACCCTCAACCGTCCCATCAGGCAGGACTTGGGTTACGCCCCTATCGAAACCGTGGTGTATAACATTGACAAAGGATTGCATTCATTAGGCCATCGTTCGATTGTTGCCTGTTCGGGTGATTCCCGTGTAGTTGGAGAACAGTTCACGACCATTGAAAAAAGCTTCAGTGAGTACTGCAGTGACCACACCCCCCTGAAGCAGGAACAGATGCACAGACATCTTGTCATGTCACTTCAACGAGCACAAAAGGGTGACATAGATGTGATTCACCTACATGATGCCGATATGGCTGAGTATCTTTTTCAAGGTATGAGTCAAAGTCCAGTTCCCATTGTGATGACACTCCATGTTGCTGCAGAAGACTATGCAGGATTCACGCGATGGAATAAGACGCTTGTTTCTTCTTCCAGGGCATATTTTGTCCCGATCAGTGAATATCAGATCATGCAGCATCATGGATTAGTCAACGCGCAAAAGGTGATTCATCACGGCATTGACGTAGACGACTATCCG
>BQIU01000169.1 GCA_021603905.1 Nitrospirales bacterium | reverse complement strand
TCGAATCTTGCCATGGCGAGACGAAAATGTCGCTAAGCATCGGCCAGTGACAGCCCAGTCTTCCAGTTGGGTCGAAATACACTGTTCAACGAGGGATCGATGGAGTTGGGAGACATCTCGACGATCTTCACGGCGAATAGCCCCAGCATAGAGCTCTGTGAGGACCGGCCCCGGCATCAGAAGAGTTTCTTTAGAAAGGTGTGACTCCAGAAAGTCTGTATATCGACCATACCGAAGGTAGCCAATCCAAATGGAGGTATCCGCGACCCACGCGCTAGGCCTAGACACGGAGATTCTTTCCCCAGGTCTGACGGGAACGAAGCCGCTTTAACGCGGTCAGCGCCTCTTGGGCTTGGATCGTTCGATCAACCGCGACCCTGACGGCCTCAGACGCCGTGGCGACATCAAGGAGTTCTTTGAGGTGTTGGACTTGATTGCCGTTGACCATAAGGTTTTTTCTCTCAAGCTCGGCTTTAGATTTCTTCATATTCCAAACTCCCATGGTGTGTAAATTTATATATAGAATTACACATCCATGGTTGAATCGTCAAGGCCGATCCTCTTACAAAACGAATCACACCCCCATGTAAAGTCGCCTTATTTCGGAAAGTAAGGAAGGTCCCAGTTGCCCAGAACCTTCCTTAGTGACGGAGGAGCCGCTTAGGCTGCTTTTGGCATAGGCTTGGCGCCAAAAATTACCCGTTGGGCATGCGCTTGCAACTCATGACGGTTGTTGCCATCTTCTTCCATTCGGATGACATCACGGAGATGCCCTTCGACTGTGATGACCTGGCCCTGCACACAGTACTGACACACGTGTTCCGCTTGCTTCCCCCAAACGGTCATGGGAATAAAGTCGGTTCGACCTTCCCCGCTTCCCTTGTTTGGCAGACCATCAATAGCCAGTCGAATGTTGGTGACGGGTGTCCCACTCTGCGTATATCGCAGTTCTGGCTGTTTCACCAACCGACCCTGTTGAATGACTTTGTTGAAATTGCTCATGATACGCCTCCTAATAGAAAAGTGAACACTAAAGTGACGCATGATTGACGTCACGTCTTGATGCACGATTGATCACACATTGCTCGTATGGCGAGCCCCAAGCTTTCTACTCTGTCGATACCTATGGGTTAGGCGGCTTGTGGCGACGAGACGACAGGTTGCGAATCAGCTGGTGTCGTCACCAGATGCCGGATCGCGACGGGCGAGAGTCGAAAATCGCGTGACAGAAACCGGATCCCGGCATCGGGATTCCTAAAACGTGTGAACGCATGACGAATGCGTCGTTGAAGTGGAACGAGTAAGCGATCAGTTGGCTCAAACATCTCGGGCTTCGGATGGGCCAACCAGGGATGTATGGCGTCACAATCGCCCGCCAGTAACGAGAGATCGTCTGTGTGTAATTGTTCTAACCAGGCCGCAAGGGCATAGCCCTCATCTCGATCAAACCGTTGAGCTGATTCACGTAAGAGACGCCCTGCCGCTGCCCAGAGCATCATTCGTGACTGAGGATCGTCAGCTTCAACCAACGCGGCATTCAAGAGTCCTTGTCGTAAGGGCGATCGCGTGGTGAAAAGCTGAAAGGCTGGTTCGTGCAAGCAATCACCCAGTTCGTGCACGTCTTGCGCATCCAACGTCTCGAGGTCCACTTCAGTCATCCATGAAGAGGGAATGCTGTCAACGTCCTCGTCATCGATGCGAGAAGCGTGGTGGTCATCATGCTGATCCTCATTAGCCCAGCTCTGCTCATCCTCGTCTTCTTCTGGAAGGTCAGGTGATTCGATGACCGTCGCAGATGCCACGGCCCAGGCATTCTGCGCTTCCTCTTCATCGCTTAGCGCTGGTACGGGGCGCTCCACACGATGCCCACACAGTCGGCACACGACCTCGAAGCCATCGAGGAAATACGAGGCTTCTGCATCAGCTGAACATTTAGGGCAGTGTACACGCGACTCCTGAGACGGTACCGTGTGTTGCTTTTGAGCGAGATTGGTTTCTCCTTTATCGATATGCCATCCATAACAGGAACGACACTGCTGTTTACGCCCGCGTTGACCATGCAGAGCGATCGCATCCTCCAGTAACATGACTTCTCGTGCACCGCACAACGTCAGCACACGTCGGGGGTCCAAGCGCAGCACCCGCCGCCCATCGGGGATCGTGACAAAGCGAGGATGGGAATTCCGCCCGACGGTTCGCATGATAACGGGAAAGACCGGATGCCCGTTTTCTTCGTCAGCATACCGCGTTTCCCGTTTAAACCAGCGCTCGCGATCTTTTTCTGCCCACTGACTGAAGTGGGCCTCATACAACACATCTAATGAATTGACGGTTTTTTCTAGATCATCGTCTGGACGCAGGACCACCACGTCAGGCAGTGGGACGAGTGATTCCGTTTCTGAAACGTACGTTGTGTCCATGGTTTTCTCCTTGGGCGACGGCTAAGACAAGATGGTGGATGACAGCTTCAATGATCGCTACGACGACTAACCCGAATACCGAACGTGTGGTGGGCACGGCGCCGTTCGGGTGCGACGCCGTGAGTGCAGGATGGATGAGTGGCAAGGTAACGCGGTCGTGGGCACGTCCGCGGCAGGAATCATGGAAGAAAGATATTGCGAGCAGCGCGAGCCTGTTGACGGGTATAAAGAGAAAAACACGGATTACACGATGAAACGGTCGATCACATCACCGTGAATGACCTGCATCATCTCCTCTTCTTCCTTTAACCGGAATGACGCGTAACAGTTCAAACATTCGTTGAGGAAACTGACACTTGATCGTCGAGAGAATGTCTGCCAGGGACAGCCGAACGGGAAAGATCAGATAGCGCTGTTCCAGAGGGTTAAGAAGCATGATGGAAAAGAGTGCATGAGAGGAATCGACGTTAGGAAGACGCGACCGTGGTCGTCTGGGGCTGTGAGGTGAAGCCACTGTGATGGCCGGATCGTGGCTCTTGGCTGACTGGATACCTACATAGACTCGTTGCGCCGCCTCACCCCATTCTGGGTCAAATGGGTGATCTCGAAAGGCCGCTTCGGCTGCCCGTTTTTCGTGCCGTGATAGTGGGCGTGAAGAACAAGAGGACATAGAGCACCTTGAGGAAAAGAAAGAATGGCGAATCTATTGTGAATGGATGGTCGTGGAATGGGGAACTATTCGAAGTCTCTGGGTATAGCCCGGTCGACGAACATTCAAGACAACACCCTCTCATCCGCGAAACTGTAATATCGGTCGTCGCCTAAGACCAGGTGATCCAGAATCTGGATTCCTAACAACTCGCCGCAATCTACCAATCGCTTCGTCAATTGGTGATCTTCTGGACTTGGCGTCGGATCCCCGCTGGGATGATTGTGCAGCAGAATCAAGGCCGCAGCGTTCATCGCAATGGCGGTCTTAAAGATTTCTCGTGGGTGAATGATCGCCGCAGTCAATGATCCGATCGCGACCAGGCTTCCACCAATAATACGGTGCTTTGCGTCAAGCCCAACGATGACGAAATGTTCGCGGTCGAGTTTATGAAACACGTGTCGAACAAGTCCGTGCAGTATGGAAGAGTTCGAGATAGCTGGGCTCTGGCAGTTCTTGAGTATGTCGTCAACCACACTTACGGCATGTTCCTGGCACATTCCAAAGCCTTCGTCACGGACCAGCTGTAATTTGTAGAAGGAAAGAGAATACCTTGAGGTGGTCAGCGCCTTGGCTCTCTTCTCGATATGCTCACTCATTGTGAAGCTCTCCCTCGTTACTGCTTTGATAAACTTGATGATGGATCCATATGGCTAAACAGCGGGAGGAGCTCTGCACTGATAGAAGAAAAGGTGTCGGGATGAAGTCCGAGGGTGTATTCGAAGCTGATCGAACCCAAGTCGTTCAAGACAGCCAGAAGGTTCTTCCAGCTTGTGGCAAACTCGTCGAGGTCAAAGCCTTGCCAAATGGCGTTAATTGAATGCTCATCAAGCCACACTTTCTTAACGAATGGGGCAGCATCGCTCTCCCGTGCGAGGGTCTCTTCGAGAGACAGCCCACGGAATAGCCCAACAGATTCATGAAGGCAGATAATGTCGGGAAAGTCTTTGAGAAAGGATAATCGGATATATCGTGGGTTCGGTAGCGATTCCTTCTGAAACAGGATCTGGCGATGCTCTCGTGCCACCTGCTGGTCGACTGACTCCTCTAGCTTTTGGAGGTACTTCCAAATACATTCGCGAATATCCGTGGCGGTGAGCTCGAATTCCAATCGATAGCCAGTGGTGAGCGATCCAGTAATCATAACGTCTCCATGGAAGTGAAGTGAGAAGGCCTGAGGAAGACAGGATGAAAAGGATCACACCGCCGTCAGCACTGGACGGTGTGTCTGGCAGATGGAATCAAGGAAAACGGGAAGAGACGCATCGTCCGTCCACCATCGCAGAGGTGGCCGTTGCGAAAGGGGAGCCACGAATTGGGTGCTCTCAATCGTGACTCCACGCAGCCTCGTGAAGTCAAAGCACGTGCGCAGAAACGTTTCAGGCGGCAAGGAGCCTAGTGCGCGAGCATGCCCAATCAAGATCAACTTGGCCTTTGCTCGAGTCATGGCGACATTCAAGAGAGTCGTTCCGCCGGTGCTGGAACCTGGCTGGCAGAGAAAACTCTGCCGGAGATTGTTGATGATCGTGGTATCAAAGATGACGACGTCAAATTGTTGGCCTTGACACTGATGGATGGTTCCAACATGAATGTCATCAAGTCCTTGATGGCGCAAGAGTGACTGGATCGCTGTTGTCTGCGCACGGTAGGGACTCATCACGGCAATCGTGATGGGCCCCTTGGCAGTATCACGATTGAGCAGCGTCTGATTCACCAATCGAATCACCACTAAGGCATGGTAGAGATTCACGGGCGAGCTGCGTTCATCGCGTGCAACTTGTGGACAGGCGTGCGCCGTATCGACGACCGCGATGGCTGAATGCGGGAACGGGGGCAGTGAGACGACGGGTTGTCGATCATCCGATAAACACGGTGCTGAGCAAAAAGGTAAACCCCGCTGCCGATACAGGGTCCCTGCCAGATCCCCGATATCAGGATGCATCCGATATTGCGTCGTAAGGGCTGCCACGCGAGAATCCTGGTGGTGACGAATGTGAGCCACATCATAGATGGATTGCGTGAGCCAGGATGAAGAGGTAGACGACCCCGACTGGGCAATCGGTGGCAGTTGTAAAAAGTCACCCACGAGGATGACGTGCCGCGTGATCAGACAGAGTGCAGCAAAGAGTGCGGGGAGACTCGCTAAACTGGCTTCATCCACGATGATCATATCGAATCGTTCAGACTCCAACACTCGAAAGCATGACGCGCGTGTGAGTGTGGTCGCAATGAGCTGCGCCTCTTTGACGAGATCACGCTCTAACTGCTGAAGCGTCCCCCGAAGCTCTTCGAGCCGTGCGTATGTGTGACCCAGCTGAGCTTCTGCACGGTGAAGTTCTTCTTGGATCTCTCGAGCAGTGCGTTCTTGCGATGTGTATGCGGCTTGGCTGATGGGTTCATCTTCGCGAATCTGGGCTTTTGCTACCTGATCCTCCAGCTGACTGAAGGTTTCAAGTAACGTGCCTGCTTCACCAATCTGTGTGTGGATGGCGTGATTCTTCGTATCCAATTTCGCTTGGAGTCTGGGACGTCGCCACCACAATACGCGATCCCTTAACGACGGGGAAACCTGGAGCTTCTTACGGAGCTGCGTTCGACGTGCTGTGAGTAGTTGTATATGGTGTTGGATCACATCAAGTGCACGAGCGATGCGAGAGCGCTCTTTTTTGAGCGAGGACAGATGTTTACTCTGCTGTTCACGATCACGTAGTTCTTGTGCTTCTTCTTGAAGAGTCGTGATGTTCTCTTCTAACACCGGTAAGACTTCTTTGAGTTCCTGCAACTCTTCTCGAAGGGGTGCGGCTTGGCTCTCTAATCGTTGGGTGAGTGTCACGGTATGCACATGTGGTGAGGCATCCTGACTGGGTGTGCCCACCCGGAGAATCTTTTCAGTGATA
>BQIU01000168.1 GCA_021603905.1 Nitrospirales bacterium | reverse complement strand
GAAATGTGCGTTTGAGTCACGGATGCTCGAACCTGGGGAACACTTTGTCATCTCCAATTTGCAGCCGGGCGATTATGCCTATCATTGCGGCATTCACCCCTTCATGCGCGGCTTCATTCGGGTTAAAGGGAGTAGTTGGGGCGCACCCTCATCGAGTATTTGATGTGGTGTCAAGCTGGGTTTTCGTGACAATTGGGTATGTCTGTTCACTCCAATTGTGACGATTGTTGTGATCGAACAAGGTTTATTGCACAGAAATCACCCCTGTGATACAGTTTCGTTCCCTGGAACTGGGATGAAGACTTCTTGAAATTTTTGGTAGTTTCTTCACTGTTTCTTATTCAAAATGAATAGTACACAAATTGGTCCCATCGTCTAGCTTGGCCTAGGACGGCACCCTCTCAAGGTGCAGACACGGGTTCAAATCCCGTTGGGACCACCAGCCTTGCTGCCGCCTGCCCGGCTAGCCTGGTCTCAATGGCGAACGGGTGGGTTGGCGTGTTGGAATATCGTTCTACAATTTCACAGCTCGTGACTCGTGCAGTTAATCAAGAAGTCTCATAACCTACTCTTCTTTCATTTCTTTCGTCTGCGTTCCATTCGCACACATCTGCTAATCACCATAATCTGAGGTTCGTAATACTTATGCATACAAGACAATTTCATGATGGCAAACAAGATGGATTAGAACCACTTGAATCGCTTGATCCTCTCGGGGTCAACTCATTCTCGGACTTGTTGGAAGCGATGAAGAAAACGGCCTTTGGTGGACGCCGCCTGGGTGAGGCATTTGATATTCTCACGAACATGATTGAAGATCCGGACTGCAAGGTGGTGCTGACGCTTTCTGGAGCCATGACCATTGCGAAAATGGGAAAAATAATCAGCACAATGATTGATCAAGGCATGGTGCAAGCGGTGGTGTCAACTGGTGCGCTGATGGCACATGGGATGAGTGAGGCCGTCGGAGCGACGCATTATAAATATCAGCCCACTATGAGTGATCCCGAGTTATACGAGAAGGGCTATAATCGCGTCTATGACACGTTGGAGATGGAACTCAACTTAAATCATGTTGAAGAAGTTGTGGGTGAAACCTTAAAGCGACTGTCTCCGGATGAACCGCTGTCTTCGGAACGCCTCAACCGGGAGCTTGGTCAAACCCTTGCTGATCAATTCGAAGGTCCTGCCATTCTCAAGAGCGCCTATGAAAAAGGGGTGCCTGTTTACATTCCAGCGTTTACGGATTCAGAGCTTGGTCTTGATGTCTCCATTTGGGCGATGGCTGAGCATTATCGCAAAGGACATGAGCTTCCTTCAGAGAAAGGAACCCCTCTCGATATTTGGACTCAACTACAGCAATATCGACCGACGTTTAACCCGTTTCTGGATCTTAATAGCTACACGGAACAATTATTGTCTGCCAAACGATTAGGGATTTTCACGATTGGGGGTGGTGTTCCACGGAATTGGGCGCAACAAACTCCTCCCTATATAGAAATACTCAATGTCCGACTGGGAACAAATTTGAAGCCTCCGCGTTTTCATTACGGAGTCCGGATATGCCCAGAGCCGGATTACTGGGGTGGATTGAGTGGTTGCACCTATCAAGAGGGCGTGTCGTGGGGCAAGTTTGTACCTCAACATGAGGGCGGGCAATTCTCGGAAGTGTTGAGTGATGCAACTGTGGTCTGGCCAATCTTGATGATGGGACTTCTTGACCGCATCTCAAAGAAACAGGCTCATGCTTAACTGAGTGAGTGATTCTGTCTCTCGTGTCTTAGACTCGACAATGACTTGTTGAGAATGACACAATAGACCGTCAACATACTCACTGTTCGGTCATTGTTAATCTCTGGGTGATAAAGAAACCAAATCCTATGTCTTCTATGAAAATGAATCCATCACGCAAGCGGGTACTCTGTTATTTCCGGGCTATCCTGTTTGGACTGTTGTTCTTCGTCGTGACCACTTTTGCAGGTGCTGAATCATCGACTGACTTTCTCGTTCGCGATAGCGACATTGTTAGGGGTGACCCCAATGCCCCGGTGACGGTCTTGGAATATTCAGATTTTACTTGTGGGTTTTGTGAAAAATTTTTCCATGAAACGTTTCCACGTCTCTTGTCTGACTACATCGATACGGGAAAGGTCCGCTTTGTGTATCGTGATTTCCCTCGTGCCCCTGGTGGGCCGGGTCTTCAAGCTTCTCAGGCAGCTCGTTGTGCCGGAGCACAAGATGCCTATTGGCCCATGCATGATCGGTTGTTCAATAGTGACCAACAGTTTTCCCCAGAGCAACTGACGGGGTATGCGAAAGAGCTAGGACTTGATACCGCAAAGTTTTCGGAATGTGTGGGTGGTGATAGTTACGTCAAGGCCATTTATCAGGATCGAATTGAAGGCGGAACGCTTGGAGTCCGCGGAACACCAGGATTTGTGATTTTTGTCACGTCACTTCCTAAAGATGGTGAGATGGTGATGATTCCTGGAGCCTTTCCCTATGATGTGTTTCAGGAAGAAATTGAAAAGGTGTTAAAATCTGTGCCATCGGAAACCGCATCGTAGCCATTCGCCCTCTCGTCAACCAGTACTTCGCGGTCATCGCGTTGTTTTAACATAAGGGAATGTAAAGTATTATGTCCGAATCTTCTGTCTATTGGTCTGTTGAATGTTCTCCTGGTGAACCAGACTTGTTTGTCTGTATGGATTGCCTTGATGAAGTGTTTAGAGCCAAGGTTCCGATGCAGGGCTGTCCAGGCTGTGGTGCCGTTTCAACCTTTGAGGCCTTTGCCTTAGAATCTTTGGTAGAATGGGGTACGCCGGAGTTAATTGCCAAAGCCCAAGCGACTGGAGCGCAACCTCAAGCGACTCCCGTGTCAGCAGATTCGACAGCATTGACTGATGGTCCGCTTACAACCTAACCTCCATGACGGCAATGTCGACAGAGACTCACCGACATTTTTTAATTGGCTCAGAATGGGTTCAGACTCCTCAAACTGAGCCGGTTCTCAATCCGTACAATCAACGTGTGCTTGCACATGTCTGTCAAGCCGGGGAACACGAAATATCTCAGGTTCTCCAATCAACCGCAGAAGCCTATTCGTTCCTAAAAAAATCCTCCGCGCATGTCAGGGCTAAGGGTTTGCAGCAGATTGCCGCCTCGCTTCGGCGTCGGCGCGAAGAATTTGCGAAAACGATTAGTGAAGAAGCGGGGAAACCAATTACGGATGCTCGCCGAGAAGTTGATCGTGCCATTCAAACATTTTTGATCGCCAGTGAAGAAACGACACGGATTCCAGGCGAAGTCATCCCGATGGACCGTATGCCGGGCATGGAGAGCTACACGGGTATGCTGCGTCGGTTTCCCATTGGCCCGGTGTTGGGAATTACTCCATTTAACTTCCCGCTTAATCTTGTTGCGCATAAAGTGGCGCCATGTCTTGCTGCTGGAAATCCCATTGTCATTAAACCTGCTCCTCAAACTCCACTCACCGCGTTGTTGTTAGGTGAAGTGGTCCTTGAGTCTGATCTTCCTGCTGGTTCGATGAATGTCGTTCCCTGCCAAACTCCATTAGCGGAAAAGCTTGTTCAGAGTGAAGGATTTCAGGCCCTGAGTTTTACTGGAAGCGCTGCCGTCGGATGGATGCTCAAGGCGAAGGCTGGGAAAAAACGAGTTCTTTTAGAATTGGGCGGGAATGCTGGAGTGATCATCGAACCTGATGCTGATGTGGATCTTGCCGTTCAACGGTGTGTCGCAGGAGGGTTTGGCTATTCTGGGCAAACATGTATTTCCGTTCAACGTGTCTACGTTCATGAGTCGATCTATGATTCGGTAGTCGACAAATTCCTTATACGGGTTCGCGATGTCGTCGTCGGTGATCCGGCTCAAGATGAGACGGTCGTAGGACCGCTTATTGACGAACGTGCGGCTCAGCGTGTTGAGTCATGGGTCAATGAGGCAGTCACTCAAGGGGCGAGGGTTCGTATTGGAGGGACGCGTCAAGGCTCAATGATAACACCGACCGTGCTGACGGATGTGGAGCCCCACATGACGGTTTCCTGCCAGGAGGTATTTGGTCCGGTGGTGATGTTGAGCCCCTATCGACAGTTTGAGGATGCCTTACAGCAACTCAACGATTCGATGTACGGATTGCAAGCTGGCGTCTTTACGCAGAATACACAGAAGGTCTTTCAGGCTTTTCAGCAGCTTGAAGTTGGGACGGTTCTCGCCAATGAAATTCCGACATTTCGTGCCGATCATATGCCGTATGGCGGTGTGAAAGATTCCGGTCTTGGTCGAGAAGGCGTCAAGTATGCCATTCAGGAATTGACGGAACCCAAGTTATTGGTCTTGAATGTCCCTATGCCATGACTCTTGGAGGAATGGCGTTAGAAGGCTGAATGGTTTCTTCGTCATCAAAATGTAACATGCAATTATCGAGTTCTTTCTTGCACCTTGCCCTCGACTCTTGGTAAATAAGAAAACCTTGTGTTGAGCCTTTGTCAAACTATCCTTCATCTACTCACCCTTTCATAACACGACAACGGATTCATAACATGTTTCATCGAGTGCTGGTGTGTGCGGAAGGACAAGTCAGTGCAGGAAAATAGATGGTCTAGATCTTAAAGAGAAAGAGGAGGAGTTATGGTCCCAACACATATGTTTTTGACTCGGGGGGTCGGTGTTCATCGAGAAAAATTGACCTCTTTTGAGGAAGCGCTGCGAAGTGCAGGAATTGCGGCCTGCAATTTAGTCAGCGTATCTTCAATTTTCCCTCCAGATTGTAAAATCGTCCCACGGAAACGGGGAGAAAAACTCTTAAATCCAGGAGAAATTACGTTCTGTGTCATGGCACGATCAGAAACGAACGAACGAAATCGGCTCATCTCGTCTTCCATTGGGCTAGCGATTCCGACGGGGCGCGAATCCCACTACGGCTATCTCTCTGAACACCATGCCTATGGGGAAACGGATGAAGAGGCCGGAGAGTATACCGAAGACTTAGCGGCACAGATGCTGGCCACCACACTTGGAATCGACTTTGACCCTGATGTGGCGTGGAAAGAACGTGAGCAAGTCTTCAAAATGGGTGGAAGAATTGTCAAAACCCAAAATATCACACAATCGGCCATTGGAAAACCCAATCTTTGGACCACCGTGGTCGCGTGCGGTGTCTTTATTCCAGCAGAAAATGTCCTGGTAGAGAGTCGAAAAAAATCGTCTCGAAAAAAATAAAATTATTATAGCGAATCCAATATGGCGGTACCCTAGGCGACGGTGGTTGTATACCATCTCAGATGACTGAAGAAACAGTAATTCCTCCTCCGATCCTGTTGACATCTCGAGTACAAGTCGCCTAGTCGTGTAATATTACGCCTCAAGTAATGGAAGGTCATACCCGCTTGGATTATAGCGAATACAAATACGTTCCAGCTCAACCATGAGGACTTTCAACGCGATATCCCATGTGTCAAGAGTACGAAAAATCATTGAATCGGCTATAACTGACAATGATTGACGTTTTCTCTCACGTATTGGATATCAACATTGTGCAAGTTGGCGCTTCATCGTTTCAGTATAACTGAAGCGGCTATAAGTCTTAATGAAAAGTTAAAAAGCTATAAATATTGAATAGCTGCCAATACACAAATTTTTCTAGCCGACTACCGAGAAAACTCTGCCCACAACACCGTATGATCAGAGGGGTTTTCCGCTTTACGCGGACCGAGGTCAACTGCAACTTTTGTGCAGGCTTGTGCCAATACCGGTGTGGCTAAGATGTGATCAATTCTCCAGCCTCGATTATTCTCTAATGCGCTGGGTTGCCGGTAATCCCAAAACGTGAATTGCTGCCGTTTGGGGTAGTGCGCACGAAATACATCAACGAATCCCCAGGAAATCGTGTGCTCATAGGCTTTTCGGACATCTGCATGAAAACAGACATGTTTGAGATGTGTTTCAGGGCTATGTACATCGACAGGTTCTGGGGCAACATTCATATCGCCACACCAGATGGCTGGTTTCTTGGGTGAGAGATGTTGCTGGAAATAGTGTTTGAGCCTTCTATACCAACCGAGCTTGTATTGATATTTGGGTGAATCGATCGAGAAGCCTTGAGGGACATAGGTGTTGAGGATGGGAATCCCATGAACGACGACCCGCATGAGACGCATGGGATCATCCGGATGCTCTTCGT
>BQIU01000167.1 GCA_021603905.1 Nitrospirales bacterium | reverse complement strand
GACACGAACCCTTCCAATGCTGGAGGCAGCGGGGCGTACATGCGGGTGCGTGTGCATTACGAACATCAATTATTGACACCGTTTCTTGACAAATATATTTCGAGTGGAGGATCCGGAATTCTCATGGCGGCGGAAGGCACCTATCGAAATGAAGACTTTTAAGAACACAGAAAAACATGGCACCGATAGAGGAATTGGCGAGAAAGGCATTGCGGCCGTCGAAGGTCTGTTTATGATGTTAGTGTTTCTTGCGATCGCCTTTGGGATTGTGGAATTTGGTTCGATGATTCATGCTCAGACCACCGTGACGCACATTGCCAGAGAAGGAGGGAATCTGGCTTCACGCGACATCAATGCCGGTAATGACTTATTAGACCTTCTCGCGGCTTCAAGCTCATCGTTGGCTTTCGCGCAGAACCCAGGCGATTACAAAATATTTCTCGTTTCCGTTCAAGCTGGTGATGCGACAGATAACGCACCCTCGTGTGACACGGTGTTTCAACGAGGAACGTTGTCAGGAAATACAATTCGTTCTCCTCAGGTGGAGCCCAACTGTGGCTTAACCCCTGAACTGGCGACGTATCTCACGCATGATGGAACCTTGTCCGCGATAGAGCGTCTGACCGTTGTCAGGGTGTATTATCATCATGCGCCGCTGACCCCGCTGGGTCGTATATTAGCCGCACCGATGTTTGGTAGCATTCAAACGGATGTTGGTGATATCGTTATGACAAGCCAGTCAATCTTTTGAATAGTCTTCTCTTTCCTCATTTGAGCCTGCTGAAACCCACCGCCCGCCTTCGTGCTCTCTGCTGAAGATTCGGTTTGCAGGCCAGCGGCGTTCTCTTGACTGGTCGCTCGTGAAATGTAAAAGAAAAACCAGAAGATTCGTCCTACGAGATACGAGCAACGCTTCACGAGCGACGAGCCTATCCTACCGTCGCATCATAGCAATCCAACGCCAGAGATTCAGTAAACTGGCCATTGATCCAGCAACATAAGTGAGTGCGGCGGCTTTGAGAATCCGCCTAGCGCCAGTCAGATCTTCGCGCGTGAGATATCCTCCTTGCTCTAAGACGGGAAGCGCTCGACGAAAACTCGCATCCCATTCCACCGGCAGAGTCATAACATGAATCAGTGTCCCAATCCCCATCGTGGCAATGCCGGCGACCATGACCAAGAGTCCTGCTGCCGGTGCTCGTGTGAAGCCAGCCACAAGAGGAATGCCTAACATGACAAACGACCCGATCTTTTCTGCTTTCTGGGCAACACGAACCAAACGTGTCCGTTCTTTGAGTGGAGTGTATGCGGCTTGATCTTGGAGGGCATGCCCAACTTCATGTGCGGCAATGGTCGCAGCCGTCAACGACTTTCCGTAGTAGTTCTCTGAATGGAGTCTGACGATTTTAGTAATTGGATCATAGTGGTCACCCATATCCGTGGTTTCAACTTGAACCTCTTCAAGATGAAACCGGTCCAGGAGATGTCTGGCCAATTCACTTCCCGTTCCAGGGAAATCTTCTCTCGGAGCTCGATGTTGTGCAAAGACTCGTTTAACCCAAAGTTGCGGGCCGATAAAGACAGCGGCGAGAAGAATCAGAAGTAAGACAACGCGAATCATGGAAATGTCGGAAGACGTATGATGAGAATCGTACGACGAAGCAAGAGATGAAAGTTTAAGCTATTGATCTGGTGTGTGAGTGAACCAGGCATAGTTATTTTTGACCTGAACATGTTGTTATTTACCATAGCTATGATGAACAACTGACAATGATCGGGCTACTGTCTGAATCTTGTGGAATAGCATAGGCTTCCATCCCTGGCTGCTCGGTAAATGGATCATTCAACAGGTTCAAGAGACGGTCGATTTCGGCATAATCCTTATGTCGTGTCGCTTGTTCAATGGCTTTTTGGGCCAGGTGGTTTCGAAGGATGTACTTTGGATTCGACTGATTCATCCGTATCTGACGTTCTCGGTCTCGGCTTTTTTCGGCTTGCAGCCGATCACGGTAGCGTGCTGTCCAATCATCAAACGCTTCACGGTGGAGAAATTGATCTCTGATAGTTGAATTTCCATTAGGAGATTCTTGCTGAAATTTGCTCAGCGATCGGAAAAGGTTCGTATAGTCGGTACGACTGGAATCCATCAGATTCAACAAGTCTGTGACTAATTTATCGTCGCCCGTATGCGTTTCGATGAGGCCTAATTTCTCTTGCATCAAGCCTGCATATTTTTCCAGCATGGTCTTTTCATACAATTCAGGTGCTGCCTGAATCTCGGCCTGCTCGATCAACGGGGACATCGCTTTCGCCAAAGCCCGGATGTTCCAGTACCCGATATCGGGTTGGTGTTGAAACGAATAGCGTCCACGGTGATCGGAATGGTTGCACACGAACCCAGGGTGGAATGCTTCCATAAACCCATAGGGCCCGTAATCGATGGTCAGGCCCAAAATGGACATGTTGTCTGTGTTCATGACGCCATGCGACCAACCGACGGCTTGCCATTGCGCGATCATCTCACCAGTACGAACCGCGACTTCATGAAGGAGTCGGGCATATCGGTTTTCGACATCAACTAAGTGTGGGTAGTGATGCTGAATGACGTAATCGGCGAGAATTTTTAGGTTCTCATGCTGTCCACGGTAGAAAAAGACTTCAAATGTTCCAAATCGAACATGACTGGGTGCCATTCGGAGTAGCATAGCGCCTGGCTCAGGAGTTTCCCGCCAGACGATTTCTTCCCCACTGACAATGCACAGACTTCGGGTGGTGGAAATGCCCAACGCATGCATGGCTTCGCCACATAAGTACTCACGAATGGTGGATCGCAGGATGGCTCGGCCATCTCCATCGCGAGAAAATCGTGTCAGTCCAGCCCCCTTTAATTGTAACTCCCATGTTTCACCCTCATCAGTTCGAACCTCACCAAGCAAAATCGCTCGGCCATCCCCTAACTGTGGCACATAGTGACCAAACTGATGACCGGAATACAACGTAGCAAGGGGGTCACTCCCAGGAAATAGCTTTGCCCCACAAAAGTATTCGGCAAACTCAGGCCGTTTAGCCTCATTTGGGTCAAGATGAATAAGTTCGGCTGCAGCAGGATTCACACTCACGAGGTGAGGATTAGGAAATGGAGTCGGGCGAACCCGCTGAAAAAACCCCTCGGGTAAGCGGGTATACGAATTATCAAATGAGAGAGTTTCAAGTGTCTGCATATCTGTTCGGCTCCTATGACGAGATGATTTCTCATTATAACCTGTAGAGGTCTGAGCCTGGCTACTGTCCTGCAATGACTTGACAGATTTGTTGCAATCGTGCAGCCTCTTCAAGACTCGCAGCAAACTCACAGGTCAGAGGGTGGAATCGTCGATTTTCTGCTCATAAGTATCACTCATCAAGAAGAAAGTTGTTGCTAATGACCAACCTTACCAACCTTTGGCAGATTCATCAGGATGCAAAATGGCCAGAGGCGTTAGACAATGCCGAGGGTGAGTTGATGATGTTGGATACGGTCATTGTGGGATGTATCACCTATTATGTGGAAGAAAAAGAGTTGGATCCTCAACGAGTAGAGATCCTTCAGGATAGTCTTTCTGAGCTCGATCAATTGTTGCCGGATTTACCAGATGAGGGGATGGAATATTTTTCTCGGTTGCGACAATTAGGAACCTTCATTCTCAAAGAGTCGTCTGACGCACACACCTCATAAGGGAGCAAGCAACTATGATTGCTCACGATACTCAATCAAGGCATATCAGAAAGAAGCTGAAGAATCGTGTGATCGACTTTTTCACTAGTGAATCAACACACAAGATCGTAAGAACGCCCTGTGGCTTAGGTTGGCCTGCGTTGATTCTTGTGATTGTCCTTGTGAGTCTTACCTCACTGATTCCCTATTCTGTCCCCGCGCAAGACGTTCAAGTCAGTGAAGATGCTCTAGAAGCAGGAAAACAATATTTTACACAAGGTCATTTTGCCAAGGCGGCTCAGAAATGGGAGCAGGCTGCTCGCGAGTTTGAGGAAAGCAACCAACCGAATGAACAAGCCCAGGCCCTGCTGTATTTTTCGCAGGCACTGTACAATCTCGGTCAATATCAACGGGCAGGGGTCACGCTGAACTTGGCCAGGAACTTAGCCGTAGAGTCCAACAACCTGGTACTGGCTTCCCGAATTCTTGGACGGTTAGGCAATGTGGCGTTTGCCTTAGGGCTTGAGGAGCCGGCTGAAGCGTACCTCACAGATGCATTGGCCGAAGCCAGAGAGCTTGAAGACTCCGCGTTGGTTGCGACGATTCTCAATGATCGTGGGAATGTTCTGGCCTCACAACAACGATACAGCGAGGCGCTTGGTTCATTTACGGAATCGACCGTTCTCGCCGAAGCCATAAACCACCATTCTCTGGCTGTCACGGCGCTGATCAACGCAGCGTGGAGTTCTTTCCTGGAGGGGGATTTGTCAGCAAGTCAAGACCGTCTTGATCTGGCCATGACAAAAGTCAACTTGCTGGAAAATTCTCATGAGAAAGCGCAAGAGTTTCTCAGTATCGGGTTGGCTTATACACGTATTGGGCAGGCACGAGAACCTTCTTCTCAGAAACTTCTACGCCAATCCGCTGAAGCGTTTCAGCAATCAGCAGAAATTGCTCATCGTCTCAAGGACCATCGAACGGCGTCTTATGGATGGGGACATTTAGGGCATCTGTACGAAGTCGAAGGACGACTCGATGAAGCCATGGAACTCACGCGTCGAGCTATTCATGCCGCCCAGCAGGGCGCGGCTTCTGAGTCGCTGTACCAGTGGGAGTGGCAAGCCGGACGTCTCTTGCGGCTCCAGGGCAACGTAGATGAATCAATTTTAGCCTATCGTCGTGCGGTCTATACGCTTCAGCCTATTCGCCATGAAGTGACTCGAGGGTTTCCCGTTCAATCAGAATCGTTCCGTTCCTCCATTGGCCCTCTGTTTTTTGAGCTCGTCGATTTGTTGTTGACAGAAGCCGATGGGGCTACTGATGAGGTCATGAATCAGAGCATTTTAGGAAATGCGCGGCGGACCATGGAGCAATTCAAAACGGCTGAATTGCAGGATTACTTTCGAGACAATTGCGTCGAAGCGTCGTTATCGAAAAAAACAAACGTTGATGAAATTGTCAAGGGGTTGGAGCATACAGCCGTCGTCTATCCGATTCTTTTGCCTGATCGAATGGAATTACTGATCAGCGTTCATAACGGACAGAAAGCCGAATTAAAAAGAAAACGTGTTCAGGTCACATTAGAGATCCTCACCAGCGAAGTCCGAACCCTCAGGAAATTTCTTGAGAAACGTACAACGCGTGAATATTTACCGCATGCCCAACAGGTCTACGCCTGGCTCATTCAACCGATTCGCAAGTATTTAACCCAGTTTGATGTTCACACCCTGGTGTTTGTTCCCGATGGACCATTGCGGACTATTCCTCTCGGCGCACTCCATGACGGTCAGGAGTTTCTCATTGAGCAATACGCACTAGCCATTACTCCAGGAATCGACTTGACGGATCCGCGCCCGATTAATCGAGAGGACATTAAACTGCTGTCGGTAGGATTAACGGATTCGGTGCAAGGATTCCCTTCCTTGCCGAACGTCGCTTCAGAAATACAAGCCCTGACACAACTCTATGGAGGCAGGGTGCTGTTAAACCAGCAGTTCCAGGTTGATGAACTTGAGTATGAAATGAAAGACGAACGTCCGAGCATCGTGCACATTGCTTCCCACGCAAAGTTTTCTGGAGAAGCGAAGAAAACATTTCTTTTGGCCTTCGATGAGAAATTGACGATGGACCGATTAGATGAATTGATCGGTCTGTATCAGTTTCGAGACACCCCATTGGATTTATTAACCTTAAGTGCATGTGAAACCGCAGCAGGGGATGATCGCGCTGCTCTCGGGCTGGCCGGGGTTGCGATTAAAGCCGGTGCCCGCAGTGCGTTGGCCACCTTATGGTTTATCAATGATAAAGCGACGTCAGAACTGATCACGGAATTTTATCGTCAATTACAAAATGTGTCAGTATCCAAAGCTATGGCTTTACAAATTGCGAAGAAGAAATTGATGAGCCATCCTTCCTATCAACATCCTAGTTATTGGTCACCGTTCCTCCTTATTAATAATTGGCTCTAAATTTTCTAGGTCTGCGATGACCTCTTTCCCCACGGTCCTTCGGTCATC
>BQIU01000166.1 GCA_021603905.1 Nitrospirales bacterium | reverse complement strand
GCCTGTTGTGATCAATAGGGTTGCGAAGGTTGTCAAGGGTGGAAAGAGATTTTCTTTTTCTGCCTTGGTCGTTGTTGGTGATGGAGAGGGTTGGGTTGGTGTTGGTAAGGGAAAAGCCACAGAGGTTCCATCAGCCATTGCAAAGGCTGTTGAGCATGCCAAAAAACACATGATTCGTATACCGCTGAAAAATGAGACAATTCCACACGAAGTGCATGGGTACTTTGGCGCAGAGCACGTATTGCTCAAGCCTGCCAGAAAAGGTACAGGCATTATTGCTGGCGGTGCAGTTCGAGCTCTTCTTGAAGTTGCCGGAACTCATAATATTGTGGCTAAGACATTAGGAAGAGGCAATCCTTTTAATGCAGTTCGAGCAGCTTTGGAGGGATTAACTCAACTTCGTGATCCTCAAGAAGTCAGGCACATACGTCAGCAAGAGGGTGAGCTCGAAGCATCACTTCCGAAAGTAGGGTGAAGAAATGGTTTCCTCTCGTAAAGACAGCACTGCATCAACAATTGTGATTCAGCTCAAGCGGAGTCCTATCGGTAGTCCTCAAAAGATCCGTCGAAATTTAATGGGCCTTGGGTTACGTCGAATGCACCAAGTTGTTGAACGTCCTGATACCAATCAAGTTCGTGGGCTTGTCAATAAAGTTAAGCATCTAGTTGAGGTAACGAATCCATGAGGCTGCATGAACTAGGGCCGGCTCCAGGCTCAAAAAAGAAAAGAAAACGGCTCGGTCGTGGCCCTGGGTCAGGTCGAGGAAAGACGTCAGGAAAAGGTCATAAAGGACTGCTGGCAAGATCTGGACTAAAGAACCAAGCTGGGTTTGAGGGTGGACAAACGCCCTTAGCGAGACGTTTGCCAAAACGCGGATTTACGAATATTTTCCGTATTCCATATGTAATCATTAATCTCAAGGCTTTATCGGCTTTTAAAGAGGGAGTAACCGTGTCTCTTGACGTCATGCGTGAAGCTGGTTTAGTCAAGGGGCGAGGATCTCAGGTAAAGATTCTCGGTGATGGCGAGTTGGGTTATCCTTTAGTTGTCGAGGCTCACAAATTTAGCGAATCAGCACGACAGAAGATAGAGAAGGTCGGTGGGCAAGTAAAGGTGATCAGCCGTGCTTGAACGGCTCATCACGAGCCTCCAAAACATCTTCAAAATTCCAGAACTGCGAAGCCGCGTGTTGTTCACGCTGGCTATGTTAGCGGTCTACAGGATGGGAGCTCATATTCCCACCCCTGGAATTAATAATGAAGAACTCTTTAATTTCTTGCAGGACAGAGGGGGAGCTCTTATGGGCTTCCTCGACATTTTTTCTGGAGGAGCATTATCGAGACTTACAATTTTTGCGCTTGGTATTATGCCGTATATCAGCGCTTCAATTATCATCCAGCTACTCACGGTTGTTGTTCCGCATTTATCAAAACTGGCAAAGGAAGGTGAGCGAGGCCGGAAAGCCATCATTCAGTACACAAGATATGGCACCATTGGCATTGCTCTCATTCAAGGTTTTGGTATTTCATTAGGCCTTGAGGGGATGAATCAAGGTGCATTTGTCTTAGAGCCTGGGTGGTCATTTCGTTTTATGACGGTGATTACGTTAACGGCAGGCACAGCATTTCTCATGTGGCTTGGTGAGCAAATCACCGAGCGTGGGGTAGGAAATGGGATCTCGCTGATAATTTTTGCAGGAATTGTAGCTAGTCTTCCAAGTGCCGTCGTTCAAACTTTTGATTTGTACCAGGTTGGACAACTGAGTTTGCCATTGTTATTGATGCTCGTGGTTGTCATGCTTGCGGTGGTTGCGGCTATTGTGTTTCTAGAGAGTGGGAGAAGGAAAGTTGCGGTACAGTATGCAAAGCGTGTGGTTGGAAGAAAAGTGTATGGAGGGCAAAGTACGCATATTCCACTCAAAATCAACACGGCAGGTGTCATCCCACCAATTTTTGCTTCGTCGATTATCGCATTTCCTGCAACGATTGCCGGCTTTATCCAGGTGCCTTGGGTGCAATCTATCGGTGCTCAGTTAGCGCCAGGGTCACTTTTATATACTTTGTTGTACGTGGGACTTATTTTATTTTTCTGCTTCTTTTATACCGCTGTTGTTCTTAATCCTGTGGACATGGCTGACAATATGAAAAAGCATGGAGGTTTCATTCCAGGAATTCGACCAGGTCAGCGAACGGCCGATTATATTTATAAGGTCTTAACGAGAATTACATTTGCCGGAGCCATATATTTGGCCATTGTCTGTGTCATCCCTGAATTGTTGATTTACAAGTTAAATATGCCTTTTTACTTTGGTGGAACGTCTCTCCTGATTGTGATTGGAGTGGGTTTAGATACGGCACAGCAGATTGAATCCCACATGTTGATGCGAAATTATGATGGCTTCTTATCAAAGGGTCCTTTACGAGGTAGAAGTTCGTAACGATGCGTATCATTTTTCTCGGACCACCAGGAGTCGGAAAAGGAACGCAAGCCGATGTGATTGCAACTCGATTTGCGATTGCGAAAATTTCTACCGGCGATCTTCTCAGAGATGGGGTTGCGAATGGAACCTCGCTGGGCTTGAAAGCGAAGCAGTACATGGACAGCGGGGGGTTGGTCCCTGATGAGGTGGTGATCGGACTTATTGAGGAAAAATTGACTGCGCCAGAAAGTCAATCAGGGTTTTTGTTAGATGGGTTTCCTCGAACCGTGGCTCAGGCCAATACCTTATCTGAAATCCTTAAAACAAAGAATCAATCTTTAGATAAGGTTGTCTATTTTGTGCTGCCGAAAGAAGAAATCGTTCGTCGACTGAGTGGAAGACGAAGCTGCCCCAAATGCCGGGCAGTTTTTCATATCGAGTCGATTCCTCCTAAAAAAGCAGATGTCTGTGACTTTTGTTGCACCGCATTAGTGCAACGAAGCGATGATCAACCAGAGACAATTCAAGCCAGACTTTCGGTATACGAGGAACAGACTGCTCCGCTGATCGAATATTACCGTGGAACGAATATTTTGTGTGAGCTGGATGGTTCGGGAACGGTGACCGACGTTCAGGAACGGTTGCTCGCAGCGTTATCTGGTTCCTGAACAAATGATTGTTCTCAAGACTCCCGAGGAAGTTGAACTGATTGCCAGTGCATCAAATGTGGTGGCGAAATCGCATCAACGGATACTTCAGGAAGTTAAGCCTGGTGTCACGACTTTAGATCTCGACCGTTTAGCAGAGCAATGTATACGAGAATTTGGAGCTATTCCGGCATTTAAGGGTTACCGAGGCTATCCCAAGACGCTGTGTGCATCTGTGAATGAAGAGGTTGTTCATGGTATTCCTTCAGGGCGGCCATTAAAAGATGGGGATATTATTGGGCTAGACCTTGGGGCTATTGTTGGTGGATTTTATGGCGATGGTGCTGTAACCGTTTCTGTCGGAGAAGTTTCTCCTGATGTAGAAAGACTCATCATGGTAACGGAAGAGTCCTTAAAGCGAGGAATAGCGCAGGCCGTAGTTGGTAATCGCTTGTCTGATATTTCTCATGCGGTTCAATCATATGTCGAGGCGCAAGGATTTTCCGTTGTACGAGACTTCGTGGGGCATGGGATAGGCCGTCAATTGCATGAGGAGCCGCAGGTGCCAAATTATGGTAGGCCGGGCCAAGGTCCGCGTCTTAAGGCTGGAATGGTGTTGGCCATTGAACCAATGGTGAATATGGGAGGCTCTTCCGTTCGGGTTTTAGACGACGGGTGGACTGCCGTTACCGGTGATGGCTCGTTTTCCGCTCATTTTGAACATACGATATCAATTCAACCTGATGGGCCTGCTAAGATTTTAACATCGTTAAAATGATTAAGGTGAAAATGTTTCTAGGTGCCATCAAGCACGATGCTTGTAAGATTTATGGCAGTCAGACATCTTGTTTTAATTGATAGTGTCTGGATTTTTGGCAGTGCATAGTATGTGCCCTCGAGCACGATCGACTGACTGAAATATTGTGATGGTTGAGGATAATTTATGTTAAAGTTGCTTGGGGATTGGAAATGGAGCAAGCGGTATGCCTCAGGCACGTTAATCGAGAATATCGGTATAGGTGCCCTCGAGCACGATAGCCTGAAATGTTGTGATGGTTGAGGATAATTTTATGTTGAAGTTGTCTTGGTGTTGGAAGTGTCATAATAGGTGCTCGAGTGGCTAAAGAAGATGTCATAGAGGTTCAAGGAGCAGTCATGGAGACCTTACCCAATGCCATGTTTCGTGTTAAGTTGGACAATGGCCATGTGATCCTTGCACACATTTCAGGGAAAATGAGAATGCATTTTATTAGGATTTTGCCAGGGGATAAGGTTACCGTGGAGCTTTCTCCCTATGACCTGACAAGAGGCAGGATTACCTACCGTTTTAAGTAAGGGAGATGAGTTGTGAAAGTTAAGTCATCAGTCAAGCCAATCTGTGTGAAATGTCAGGTCATCCGTCGTAAGGGGGTCGTCCGGGTGCTGTGTTCTAATCCAAGGCATAAACAACGTCAGGGATAAGCCCGAAGTCTATTGGGCATCGCATGACATGTTCTATGAGGAGAAAAGTGCAGGACGTTAGCTCAGACAGGCATAGGAGCTAACTAAAGGAGTTTATATGGCAAGAATCGCAGGAGTTGATTTACCAGTAGGGAAACGCATTGATATTGGCTTACGATATATATATGGAATCGGGCCTATCAGGGCTAGGGATATCCTGAAGAAGACAGGTGTGCCTGGAGAGACTCGCGTGAAAGATCTTCAAGAAGAAGACATTGTCAAACTACGTGAGGTGATTGACCAGGATTATAATGTCGAAGGTGATCTCCGTAAGGAAGTCACCATGAGCATTAAAAGACTCATGGATGCTGGCGCATACCGAGGTCTTCGCCATCGAAGAAGTCTTCCGGTTCGAGGGCAAAGAAGTAAGACGAATGCAAGAACTCGTAAAGGCAAACGTGCGGCTATTGGAGGGAAGGGGAGAAAATAACTCCTTTCTGGCTCAACGAAGGCGAAGGGACAAGGGAACTAGAGCATGAGTGTAAAAAAAGGAAAAAAGAAGGAGCGGAAGGTCGTTCAAGCTGGGATTGTTCATATTCAAGCTTCTTTTAATAACACCATTGTCACGATAACCGATATGACCGGTGGTGCTGTGTCCTGGGCAAGCTCTGGAAGTCAAGGCTTTAAGGGGTCGCGAAAAAGTACTCCATTTGCCGCGACGCGTGCAGGTGAAGCGGCTGCTCGGAAGGCGATGGAGCATGGCATGCGTCAGGTGGATGTCTATGTCAATGGGCCTGGCTCAGGTCGTGAATCTGCCGTACGTGCTCTTCAATCGGCAGGGTTACGTGTCACATTAATTCGGGATGTTACGCCTATTCCTCATAATGGATGCCGACCACCCAAGCGCAGGCGGGTATAATACAGATTACTTTAACAAATACGACTATTGAACAATACGGTTGCATCATCGAAGGGAGGTAGCGTGTGGCAAAATATTCAGGGCCAGTTTGCCGCCTATGTAGACGGGAAGGGGTGAAGTTATTCTTAAAAGGTACGCGTTGTATGACGGAGAAGTGTGCTATTGAGCGGAGAAGCTATGCACCCGGTCAACATGGCCAGTCCCGACGGGCGAGAGTAACCGAATATGGCGTTCAGTTAAGAGAAAAGCAAAAGCTCCGGCGAGTCTATGGTATGCAAGAGCGTCAATTTCTTGGAACGTTCCGATCAGCGGAACGTCAAGAGGGAATTACAGGAGAGCTGTTACTCAGTCTGCTTGAGCGACGGCTTGATAATGTGGTGTATCGTCTCGGTTTTGCCACATCAAGAAGTCAGGCAAGACAACTAGTGAACCATGGGCATATCACGGTCAATGGGCGAAAAACCGATATAGCCTCTTTCACGGTGAAGATTGATGATGTAGTTGAAATTCGGGAAAAAAGCCGAAAGATTCCAACGATTCAAGGGGCATTAGATACCGTAGAGGGTCGAGGCGTTCCCAACTGGTTAGATTTAGAAAGTGGGGCATTCAAGGGAAGTATTCGCGCGCTGCCTTCAAAGCAAGACATTGACGTTCTTGTGAATGAACAAGTTGTAGTTGAACTCTATTCACGGTAGTCCATACGGAAATCTTATCTTAAAGAGTTGGCGTTACTCACAACTTATTAAACGAGAACAACGGAAGGGGAAGGTATGATTAAAGGGATGAAGGATTTCCAGCTGCCAATGAGGCTTGAACTGGAAAAAGAGACCGCCTCTCCCACATATGGTCGGTTTACTGCAGAGCCATTTG
>BQIU01000165.1 GCA_021603905.1 Nitrospirales bacterium | reverse complement strand
CGCAATAACAGCATCATAGCCATCCTGCTTAATAATTTCAGGGTATAAGTTCAGCTCTTCAATCACCTTCTGAAGACTTGTCCGACTCAGAACTCGTTGCGTGATCGTTGAAACCCGCTCAGCCACTCCATCTGCAACCATTGGCCGTACAATGTTCCCTGGAATTTTTTGGTGTTCAACTAATATGGTCGTGGAGGATCGATATAATTCAGGTTGATTCCACGCAAAAATCCCAGACGCGACCGTGCAAACAAACACGATGCTCATGATCAACCACTTCCGGCGAATGGCGATATCCAGGAGTTCTTCCACATACGCCTGGATCATAAGATTGTCGCCACCGCTTGCACTATTTGAATTTGTGATGTTTCCTGATTCCATACGTGTTACGAGACGAATCGTCCCCCTAAGATAGAGTGCTCACCCTCAGTTCATAATAGACACATTTAAAAGCTATCGATTTGGCAGTAATTCGTTGAGTCTCTGTACGCTTACTAGCAACGCGTAGGGTCAGGGAACGACAATGGTATCCCCCGACTGCAAAGTGACATTGTAGGCTGCACCATCATCTGAAATAAGATCGTCATATCTGACGGGAATACGCAATTCCTTGACTTTCCCGTCACCATTCAAAACATTTCTAATAATCCGAATGTCATTCTGTGAAGCAAACTGCGTGAACCCTCCGGCGAGAGATACCGCTTGTAAAATCGTCGTATAGGATTTCATCTGAAGTTTTCCAGGACTGTTGACTTCACCAACAACAAAAACATAATAACTATTCACTTCAATAACATTCACAGACACAGCTGGATTTTCTTTAAACGCCTTGTAACGTTCTTCAATTTCTTCTGCAAGTTGATCAGCTGTCAGACCTGCCGCAGGGACATCCCCAATCAACGGTAACGAAACCTTCCCATCTGGACGAATGACGACTTCCTTGGAAAGATCTTCATTCTTCCACACCACAACATCCAACACATCTTCTGGACCCAAAAGAAATCCTTCTTCTGGAGGTCCAGGAGGAACAATGACATCAGGCCGAGGACAGCCCAAGAGCAGACTAAAAATAAAAACAATCAACAGCGAAAAGAACAGGTGCTTGCATCGGGTCATGTATTCCACCGCCTATCCAGAAAATTTTGTATTCGTAGAATGCTCAAGGTAACAACACCATGGTTTCTGAAGGCACGACAATCGTATCCCCAGGTTTGACAACAATATTTTCTGCCCCACGGAGGATAATATCGTCATAGTTCACGATAAGTTTGTCCCCCCCATCACCATTGACCCCTAATCGAAAAATGACAATTCGACTTCTGACGGCATCTGGTGTTAAGCCACCCGCCAAAGTAATCGCTTGCACCAACGTCGTGCGACTGAGAAGTGGAAGTTTCCCGCTTGTTCCAGTGGCACCTTGTACGTAGTAGTAATAACTATTCACGGCTTTGACAACAATCGCGATCGTCGGACTTTCTTTATAGGCACTCAAACGTTGAGTAATTTCCTCACGAAGTTCTTGAGTCGTTCGACCAACCGCCTTGACGTCTCCGATTAACGGTAAGGTAATACGACCATCAGGTCTGACGACCACTTCACGAGATAAATCTGTATTTTTCCATACACTGATTTCCAAAACATCTTCTGGTCCAATGATATATTCCTCTGTAACAATTAACGCGGTCTTCTCTGCTCGTCTCTCTGTATCATCAGGAGTAGCAGTCTCCTGGGCATAGCCTGTCCCGACACCCACAGTCATAGCAAATACGAAAATCATCACCACGACGGATCCACCTTTGCCTCTGCAAACTCTCATAATCTCACCTCGTCCCTGAGAGATACTTAACAAGTATCCTCATTTAATCGATTTCTATTGATACATCAGTGGCATAACAAATGTGCGTGCAATCCACCCCGTGCGTTCTCTTACTTCTAAAACATTAGACAACAAAAACTTTCTTCTATTAATGTTGGCAGAAATACAGATTCGGTTGCGATGTTTTAACCATCGCTGAATACTCGCTTGAGTTTAACGTGTAATTATACCTAGACAATAATAACCAGGAATCGATGGGGAATTATTGTAAAAGTATACTATATTAGTAGAAAGAGTGATACCTCTCAAGACCATGCCTTATCACGTATTTTTCCCATCCGCCGTATTAGGTCCTAGGAGACCCCTAACGGCCGAACCTATCCCACATCGACTCATCCTCAATGATTGACATGCAATACAAATACCATTCATATAAGTTAGAGTTTGCATGAGGACCAAACATTCCTTAATATCAGCCATTTTTATACAATCAACATAAAACATCAGACTGACAGTATTGAACCTTCCTACTAGTCATCCTTCGGTTACTTAGATACGAATTCTTTAACAAAAGATTCATGTGAAAAATTGAAAAATATCGACACCCTAGAGGAAAATATTTTTTCTAACACTTTCAATTCAACTCTGGCTGGATGAAAAAATTGGTGATAATACTCCCCATCCGTACATAAACGCATACAGTGTCTTCAAAAAGTTAAGAGAAAACCATGGATTGACCAGATCAATTGAGACCTGTCAATAAAACTTCCAGCATGAAATGAATGAAATGGTGCCCCCGAGACGATTTGAACGTCCGACCTCCGGTTTAGGAAACCGCTGCTCTATCCACCTGAGCTACGGGGGCAACGAGAAAAGCCTTTATTAACAGGCAACGACCTTAAAAGAAGTCTACAAGAATTCATGTAACCAAACAAGGAAACACCTTAAATAACAAGTATCATGGAAACACCAGGGTCGTGATCATACATGATCCTGAAAAGAGAATGGCCCCTCGCATCTTCATGATGACTTACTGACCGGATTACCGACAGATCACCCTGCTGACAAAAGATGCACCGCTTTGTGTAGATTGTTTTTGAGCAACATCATGTGTTCTTCTCGACACAAGAAAAAATGTTCAATCTGAGATCAGAAAAACAGTCTAGCCGACAGAGAATTCTTCGAAAATACAGAGAGCAACATATTCTCTAAAAATGGCCAAATCCATACATCATTTCATCAAAACACGTATCATGCAAAGACTTATACATCCGATTGTCCTGAAGAAAAAAACGATCGTTCATTCATGAAAGTCATTTCCAATCCAGCAAATCGTTTCCTGTCAGAACAACGAGAGCTTCTCGACCCGACAACTCAGACGACAATCACCGTTTATCATGAAGACGCGAAAAACATCCTCAGTCGCAACGAAAGCCCTGACCTGCCTTTTCGCTGGAGTTTGAATCCCTATAGAGGGTGCTTCCACGCGTGCGCGTACTGCTATGCCCGACCAAGCCACGAATATTGGGGATTTGGGGCAGGTACTGACTTTGACGCAAAACTTGTCGTCAAAACAAATGCTCCAGAGCAACTCCGCCGTATCTTCAACAAGCGATCATGGAAGGGGGAATTGGTGGTCTTTTCAGGCAATACTGATTGCTATCAACCGCTTGAATCCACCTATCGACTCACCAGAGCCTGTCTCAAAGTTTGCCATGAGTACAAAAATCCAGTCGGAATTATTACGAAATCACCCCTCATTACCCAAGATCGAGATATTCTTCAGCAACTGCACGAAGACGCCTGGATTCGTGTGTACTTCAGTATCCCGTTTGCCAAGAATGAGACAGCACGAAAAGTTGAAACTCAAGCCCCGTCAATCTCACGGCGATTTGAAGCGATGGAGCAGCTTTCTCAAATGGGTATTCCAACCGCCGTCTCCCTCGCCCCAATCATTCCTGGCCTTAACGAACAGGACATTCCCGCCATTCTGAAGAGAGCACATGAGGCCGGGGCCACGGCCGCGACCTACAGCCTCCTTCGTCTCAACGGAAACGTGGAAGCCGTCTTTATCGAACGAATGACCCGACAATTTCCAGGCCAAATACAGAAAATCATACATCGCGTACGAGAATTGCGGAATGGCTCACTTTCAGAAGAAAAATTCTTCGCACGCCAAAACGGACACGGCCCAACCTGGCAGATGATTGAACAACTGTTCCAGTTGAGTTGCAAAAAATTAGGGTATCACACAAAGACTGACCAACCCATTCCTCAGACATTTCGACGACCAGGACCTCAGCAAATAGACCTCTTCCACAACATATAACAACCAGAAGCTTTTTTCTTTTCGAACTGACAACCATCAAATCAGTGGAGTACAATCGTCCGGTAGACCACTTCGAAGAATTGTCAACGAATAGGAATCAGTCACAAACCATGACTCACTCACAACCAACAACGAAACCAGACCACACGCTCAACCATTGGCTAATTGGCCTATGCCTTGTCCTCACAATCAGTCAAGGTTGCACAGAAGAAACCACGGTTTGGGATGAATATACCGAAAATGGAGACCAACTGCTCCAGCAGGGTAAATATTCAGAAGCGGAAAAAGAATACACCGCCGCGTTACAGGAAGCTCAAAAAGAAGATAATCAAGATTCTCGTCTTGCCAAAAGCTTAAACAAACTGGCCATCCTCCACGACGCCCAAGGTGAATATGAGCAAGCCGAACACTACTTAACGAAAATTGTCGAGATCTACAAAAAAGGTGGAAAATCTCAACTCCTTGACCTGGCAACGACGTTGAGTAACTTAGGAGCTGTCCATTACGCACAAGAACAATTCGATAAAGCTCGACCGTTGTTTCAACAAGCCATTGAGATGAGAGAGCAGGAACTTGGAAAAGATCACAAAGATTTGGTCAATGACCTTAAAAACCTTGCCGGCCTCCACGCTCGCCAACACGAATATGATCAAGCCGAGCCTTACCTCAAGCGTGCTCTGAGTATCATTGAAAAGGTTTCAGGACCAGACAGCACCAATTTAGTTCCACACTTGAATAATTTAGCGCTTCTCTATCAAGCCCAGAAACGTCTGGATGACGCAGAAGTCTTGCTCCAACAAACTATTACCATTAATGAGAAATCCATGGGAGTCGACAACCCACGACTCACCGGCAGCTTAAACAACCTGGCCATGCTCTACAATGAACAACAAGATTACAAACAGGCTGAAGCCTTGTTGGAACGAATTCTGAACATCTATGAGAAAGCATTAGGACCAGATAGCCCGCAAGTCGCTGCAAGCTTAAGTCAATTGGCCTCATTGTATCATGCTCAACATCAATACGATAAAGCTCAAACGCTCCTCGAGCGTGCTCGAGAAAGTCTTGAGAAAAAATTAGGAAAAGAAGATCCACGATTAGCAAGAATTCTGAACAACCTGGCGTTAGTCTATGCGACTCAAAATCAAACACAAAAAGCCGAAGAACTGTTTCAACACACCATCAGCATGATTGAAAAAACAAAGGGGAAAGATCATCCTCTCTTGGAGCGCACGCTGCGAAATTATGCCAGCCACCTCAAAAACAATAACCGTGACAAGGAAGCAAATTCACTCGAATCCCGCGCTAATGCCATTCGCGATAAACATCGACAAAAAAAAGCATAGAGTAAAATCACCGCTAACTGCCTGCAGCAAAGACAGTATCGAACACCAGCCTACTGCTCAGCGATGACTGAACCCTATACTCGCATTTTTACATTTTTCTGAATAAGGACATGGCAAGCACTGAGAAGACAAAAGGCTCCATGATCTGGCATATTTGATCGTCCAGACCAAGGATCGCGAGACACAGGAACAGCTTCATCAAGGAGTTGAATCTAGCTATTCCCCGTTGCTTGCTACGGGGTACCAAACAAAGGGAAGAGCTTGAGAAACCGTGGTGTCTCAAAGAGAATAGCTCTTCCTCTGAATACCCCGTTGCTTGCGGCGGGGATCTTTTATTAATGGATGAGATGCATGGACGAGTCTTCAGTGTCATCGAGTGTAAGAATCCATCCTGCAGACAGAAGATGACGAGGGAAGGCTATCCAGACGACTGGCCAGACAATGAAGTTCCAGAAGACCGAATTCATTCAGATTGGCATAACGAGCTGACGCCCTTTTGCGTACATTGCACTAGCTGTGACCATTTCACAGGAAATAAAGTCGAGCGCTCCAAGAAAAGTTTTGAATGAAAACGCAATCAAGCTATTTAAAATAATCCTAAGCCTAACAATCAAAATCTCGCGCTAACAATTGTTCCCTTTTCAGACATTTTTCTACCATAAGAAGTCGTCTACTAAACTTCGAGTTATATTTAAAAGTAGTGTTTGGGTGAGTTGAAAAGACGCGGCGTCTCGGGTTGAAATGGGTGTTGCGAAACATCCTCAACTCAACCACAAAATAGGAGAGACGCCACGATGCAAAAGGATAGCAAACCACAAGTCG
>BQIU01000164.1 GCA_021603905.1 Nitrospirales bacterium | reverse complement strand
GTAAGACTTCTTTGAGTTCCTGCAACTCTTCTCGAAGGGGTGCGGCTTGGCTCTCTAATCGTTGGGTGAGTGTCACGGTATGCACATGTGGTGAGGCATCCTGACTGGGTGTGCCCACCCGGAGAATCTTTTCAGTGATAGAGTCGTGTTTGTCTTCGAATACGCCGTCGAGGGCGTGATCGACTGCAGCATTGGTGGTGGAGGAGAGGAGTATGCGCAGCCCATTGTTTAAGGCGGCGTGAAGGATCTGGCCAATGACTCTGGTCTTTCCAGTCCCAGGCGGACCCCAAATAAACGTGAGATCATTTTCCAAAGCCCGACAATAAGCCACCGACTGAGATGCATCGAGTGACACATTCTGAGGAGAGGTCTTGGGAATCGAAAGCGTCGTTGGTTGACTACTGCTAGAAAACGCTTTGAGAGCTAATGGTGTAGACCAGTCCTTGGGATGGCGAGCGATTGTCTGTAAGCGCTCTTGCAGTCGCTCGAGCAGATGGACAGAAGATATCAGGGGTTGGGCATCATCCGCCGAATCGGGATTGTCTTCTTGAGGCGCGAGTGCAAGATTTTCAATTGTTGGGCTTCGATGGGATACGTGGGGTGTAGAGGACGTAGCGACAGATGAGCATGCCCCAACATGAGCCTCTAACTTGGAAATTTCTTCGGTGAGTGCTGCGTCAAACGAGTGAAGCAGATGATCGAGCGAAGGTACCGACATAGTGCCTCCTGGGTTCGATTCAACAATTGACGCAGGTTGCAAAGGATTGCGCTCGGCACGAGCGCCCGGAGGGTTAGATTTTGAAATTGGGGAGTTTCTAAAAGCTGAAGACTTTAGAGGCCCTGAGAGAAGGAACTTGACTTTATTTTCGTTAAATGCACCATATTGGTGTATTTGACCGAACTGCATTTGAAGCAGTTTGCAGCCAATCGCGGTGACCGAAGAGCATAGCTGTCATGGAGAATAGGCGAGTGGTGCATATGGTCTATGGGGTCGGCGATTAAGACAAGAAAGGTAGAGTGTTAAAGGGTTTTGGACGAATGACTAATGCAGACCCAATGCGGCCGGTCGCTGCAAATATAGGTAAACGCCCGTTCTCCTTTATAGCGGACTTTCCTGACGGTGTTTCAAAATTTAGGTTCAACTAGCTTGTGAAGTCAATCGACTGAGTGCTTCATACTCAAAGCGGTCGTTCTAATAACTACAAAGTTAGGGTAACTGTATGAGCGTGGGAAAATGGACTGTGTTATAAAGCAGTTTTAAGGAAGCAATTATTTTCTGGAGTCGTAATTGAGGAAAATCGATTTTCATATTCACACGGTCGCGACGTTTAGCGATGCAGATTTTCAGTTTTGTTTAGATAGCCTGCAGAAATACGTTTTAGCCGCAAAACTCGATGCAATTGCGATCACGAATCACGACATCTTTGATGGTGTCCAGTTTCGAACTATCAAAGAGACTCTGGACATTGTGGTTTATCCAGGTATCGAGATTAATATAGAACAAGGACATCTCTTGCTGATAAGCGACGGGACCAATTTAGAGGGCTTCCAGAGTAAGGCGGACGTGATCAAGCAAAATGTAACTTGCAGTGGCGAATATATTACCGTTGATCAACTCAAGGAAATATTCGGCGACCTTGGAAACTACCTGCTTATTCCTCACTATGAAAAAAGACCTTCGCTATCTGCTGATACGCTAGCTCGCTTAGATGATTACATCGTAGCGGGCGAGGTGGATAGCGCAAAGAAATTCATCCGTGCGGTAAAAGATGAAGGTAAGCTAACACCCGTTCTATTTAGCGACGTTAGAATTCGAGAAAACTTAAACTTAATTCCGGTTAGGCAGACTTTTATTGATTGTGGTGAGCTTACCCTAGATGCCATTAAATTGTGCCTTCGAGACAAAGGTAAAGTCGCCTTGTCTGAGTCCGACGGGAATCAAATGCATCAAATACTCGAGTGCGGTCAGATGATATCCACCGGACTGAACGTGCTCTTGGGGGAGCGTTCGTCTGGTAAGACTTACACGTTGGATAAAATTCATGAGTCTCACGAGAATGTGCAATACATACGGCAGTTTTCATTGGTTCAGCAGGATGAAGAAGCTAATAAGCGCAAATTTAATGACGATGTAAAAAGAAAGCGTAGCCAAGTTATTGAAAAATTTCTTTCTGGATTTAAAGCCGTCTTAGACGATGTAATGGACATCGAATTGCAAAGTAACGATCGAGAAGTAGAGGGCTACTTAGAAACATTGCTTAAGTCCGCTGAGGAAGCTGACAGAAAAGACAGTTTTTCAAAGATGACGCTTTTCGATGAGACGGCCTACCCTACAAGTCAAAATAGGGTTCTCAAAGATCTGATTGAGTCTGTCCGACAGGTGATTGAAAACGTCGAATATAGGGACATAGTTGAAAAACATGTCGAGTTAGCCGCGCTAAAGAGGTTGGTATGCGAGTTGATTGATGTTTACAGGCAGAAAGCCCTAGACAGTAATAAAAGGAAATTTGTAAACAGTATTGTTAAAGATATAAAAGAAGGGCTCAGAATGCGCACTTCGGCCATTCAGCTAAGAGATGTCGATCTATATGACATCGCTATGGATTTGAAGAAAGTTGAAAGGTTCTCTGAAATAGTAGGATTTCTGAAAAAAGAGTCCACTATCTCTGAAGAGAGCGTCCAGGGTTTCAAGGTAGTGGCAAAGAAAAAGGGATTTACCGGTGCTGGTGAGATTAAAAGTGCCAGTGGCACGAGAGCTTCATTTTCTCGGGCGTTTGCTAATTATGACAACCCTTACAACTATCTTCAGTCCTTGAAATCGATGGAGGATCAAACACCATCGGAGTTGTATAAGTTATTCACCGGTATAACCTATAAAATTCTCAATCAAGATGGCTATGAGGTCTCCGGAGGCGAGCGCTCTGAGTTCAGGTTGTTGCAGGAAATAAAGGATGCGCAAAACTACGATATTTTGTTGATCGATGAACCCGAATCGTCGTTTGATAACCCGTTTCTTAATAGTAATGTGAATCAAATCATCAAAGAGATTTCTGAGACCATGCCAGTGGTTGTGGTTACACACAACAGTACTGTCGGTGCCTCGATTGGCGCTGACTATCTGCTATATGCCAGTAAAGAAAAGGAGGATGGTGACTTAGTCTATAGAATTTATTCTGGTCACCCTACTGATCGACGGCTCATGTCATTGGATGGTAAGACCATCGGTAACCATACGGTGATGATGAGTTCCCTAGAAGCTGGTCCTGACACTTACGACGCAAGAAGGCGCGTATATGAAGCTATTGAAGATTAATAATTCCCAAGGCTTTTTTCTAACTGATTCTGGAGATTACGTTTCATTAGATAAGATGACTAAAGATCATCTTATGCGATTGGTGGATTGGGCGCTGACAGATTCCGTCGAGTATGATCCATATGATGAGAAGGCCATTCAAAATACTGCCCATCAAATAGTCTATAAAAATATAGCCGAGAAATTGCAAGGTTTAATTAATAGAAAACAAGAATTTTTAGATGAGTCACAAACCTTGTACCTTCAAGAATATGAACGGTATCGTGAGGGTGAGTCAGCGGTTGAAGACTCTTCATCTTAGATGTCCGGTCTTCCTACCCCAAATTAAAATAAGAGAAATCTAGCAATTATTTTATTGAAATACCAAGTAGTCGCCTATGACCGCTAAGAGAAATAAGACAAAGTTCGGTTCAAGGCGGATGCAAACCCATTGTTGGAAATTATGAACGATGGCTTATGAGGGGCGCCCGGACGTTAAAAACGATGTTTGTCTGACACTCAACCGTCTCTTGTTTGGCCAGTAAGCGTCCGTTCAGAAGCATAGAATGGACTTCAAAATTTGATGGTCGCAAACCGACCCAAAGCAGAAGTACACGACTGACCGCTAGTTGCAACTCATTGAAACGGCACCAGTTAAGGCGTATTGTTCACGAACCATAGTGGCGTCTTATACGGACAGAAAATGGCAAATCCCGCTCTTATGCGGATCGGCCTAAACATTGTTAGCCATCACTCAGGCAAATGGCAAAGGCGAAGGATAAATAGTCATGCATGAAATCAGCTGTCCGCATTGCAAGAAAGAATTCAAGATTGACGAGGCCGGGTACGCGGACATTCTCAAGCAGGTTCGCGACAAAGAGTTCGAGCAGCAGTTGCACGAGCGGCTTGAGTTGGCCGAGCAGGACAAGCGGAATGCCGTTGAGCTCGCGAAAACCAAGGTCACCAGCGAGTTGGAAAAGGCCGCCGCGGCCAAGGACAAGGAAATTCAGGGCCTGAAGGCCCAGCTCGGCTCCAGCGAGATTGCGCAGAAGCTCGCGATTACTGAGGCGGTCAATGCAGTCGAGAAGGAGCGCGACGAACTGAAGAACGACCTTGCGCGAGCACAGCTTGAGAAACAGCTAGCCGAGAAGTCGCTCAAGGACAAGTACGAGACACAGATCAAGGATCGTGATGACGCAATCGAGCGCCTACGGGACATGAAGGCTCGCCTGTCGACCAAGATGGTTGGCGAAACCCTCGAGCAGCACTGCGAAACCGAGTTCAATCGCATTCGAGCGACCGCGTTTCCGAGGGCATATTTCGAAAAAGATAACGACGCGCGAGCTGGCAGCAAGGGAGACTACATCTTTCGCGACTCGGATGAGGCTGGCACTGAGATCGTCTCGATCATGTTCGAGATGAAGAACGAGAGCGACGAAACAGCTTCCAGGAATAAGAACGAAGACTTTCTTAAAGAGCTCGACAAGGACCGGAATGAAAAGAGCTGTGAATACGCGATCCTCGTTTCACTTCTTGAGCCTGATAGCGAGCTCTACAACTCCGGCATTGTCGATGTGTCCCACCGTTATCGGAAGATGTATATCGTCCGGCCGCAATTCTTCATCCCAATCATTACGCTGCTGCGAAATGCCGCCCAGAACTCACTGAAGTACAAGACAGAGCTCGCGCTAGTGAAAGCACAGAACATTGATATCACAGACTTCGAGAACGATCTCGAGGCGTTCAAGACTGGCTTCGCCCGGAATTACGAACTGGCGTCCAAGAAATTTAAGACAGCAATTGAGGAGATCGACAAAACCATTGACCATCTTCAGAAGACAAAGGATGCGCTGCTCGGTTCTGAAAACAATCTCCGTCTTGCCAACAACAAAGCCGACGACTTGACCGTCAAGAAACTGACTAAGGGTAACCCCACAATGGCCGCAAAGTTCGCTGAGCTCAAGAACGGTGATACTTTCGATTCTGAATGAGTCGTGTTCCCACCTCCGCTGAGGAGCGTGACGGCTAGCAAGCCATTGCAGGCGACCGGCTACGCCGGCGCCTGAATTCAAACGTTAATGCAACAGGGCTGAGGACCGCTTTATGGCGGTGCGATCTCAGCGCCGAACTTCCGCTCTTGGCCGAAAGTGGAAGTGGAGCGACCGCGGCTAGATTGTCCATAACGATTAGATGAAGTCGTAGGAGCCTGCGGCTGGCCCCGCATCATGGTTGAGGATTTCACGTAGCGACCACATATTTTTTTGCATTTCCTTGCGTCATGAGAAAAAGGGAGTTTTTCATAACTTATCAATCTCTATATCGCTCACGAGCAATCATGACATCATGCCTATTCGCTCATTCTTCACTCGAAGATCCCCGAGCTCTTCCAAAATTTCGTTGCACTGATCCAAGTGAGCCTCCTCAATATTTTTTTCTAATTTCGAATGAATCTGGCAGAACTTGCGAATACGATTACTCAAATGGTGTATGAGCGCTTGTTCCGCGAATTCATAGGACCAAAATTCTTCATTAATGTCCTGGTCTGTGGAGCTGTGGTGGCTAAGGAAGAATCGGACTTGTCCGCCATAGCTAAACCGGGTTTCAATGGTGAAGTGGCAATCCTGATCTTGATGATGTTCGAGTACGATCGTGCGATACCACAAAGCCATGAGCTTTGAAATGAATTGTCTAGGCTCGAAGAAAGTATCTGAAGAAACAGGAGTGTGATGCAGGTTCATGGCAAACCCCCTGTGAAAGTGAAAGAGCGTGAGGAGACTCGGCTAGGAACTGAGCATGATGCAGAGGACGTAAAAAAACGATTCATGACTAGACGAGGCTTAAAATTCGTTTAGAGCTGTGGGTTGCCTCCAATGCCGCTCACTGCACAGGGGGCAAATCCAAGCCATCACGATGATGGCGGAACTGTTATCATGCATGCATCGCTCTCGGCTGAAGAGTAAGCTTGCATTGCCGCATTTCGAACAGTGATCCGGTGATTCCGTGTACCAATGTTGGGGAGGCAGAGACTCTGGGGATATTCGACGGAATCTTCGCGAGGTTCCCGTTACTAAACCGCTGCTCATGTGTGCCTCCTTGTGACGTTACTTATCGGAGGATGAGTGAGCATCAACAGTCGA
>BQIU01000163.1 GCA_021603905.1 Nitrospirales bacterium | reverse complement strand
ACGAATGAAGAAGCCTATCGAGACGATTCCTTCGGAGGCCATGAAAGAACTCAGAAATTACCCCTGGTCTGGCAACGTTCGGGAGTTGGAAAACTTTGTCGAACGTGCAGTCATCCTGACTCAAGGGACTGATTTATTTGTTCCGCTGGCTGAAATGAAACGCCCTCGATATCAATCCCAAAGTTCACCGTCTACATTAGAACAAGCCGAACGCGAGCACATTCTAAAAGTTCTTCATGATACTCATTGGGTCATCGGCGGCACCTCTGGCGCTGCGGCTAAGTTAGGTATGAAACGCACGACTCTCCAATCGAAAATGCAAAAGCTTGGCATCTCTCGCCCTTCGTAGCCTCGATTATTCTACGATCATCGTCCACATTTCCCACACATTTCACCTGTCTTACTCGGTGCTCTTAGTGTGCGCCGATCTTTCGGCAAGCGCCGAAATTTCGGCAGTCAGGTCTCCACAATACCAGCTCATCGTAGTCGCACGTTCATGGGCGCGGTAGCTCAATCTCTGTTTATACAATCACTTAGAACTACATGACATTATCCTTCCTCTTCTGGAACGGACTTTGCGATCTTTATAAATAGCCGGAAAATGAACGATGCCAATGTGTAAGTCAATATTTCGTGAGCCGAAGCGGAAATAAAGGGTAGAGATGGCCTGCTCGTGTCCCCTGGAGGCAGTTCCAAAAGAGACGTGACACGAACGAGGCAGGCTTAAACAGAAAAAAGAGGTTTGAACATGGGTTCTCAGAAAAAGTGGCCATCGTCACCGGTGCTTCATCCGGAATTGGACGTGCGATTGCGGAGCGGCTCGCCCAGGAAGGAGCTATGGTGGTGGTGAATTATGGAAAGAGCGCGAACAAAACGCAGACGGTCGTCGCTGGGATTGAATCAAAGGGCGGCAAGGCGGTTGCGCTCCAGGCTGATATGAGCAAGGTAGCCGATGCGCGCCGTCTCGTTCGAGACATGGTGCAGCGCTTTGGACACCTCGATATTCTGGTGAACAATGCCGGGATGGTTATCTTTAAGTGACTGGTCGAAACGAGCGAACAGGAGTTTGACCAGAACTTTACCTTGAATGCGAAGGGGCCGTATTTCGCGATGCAAGAAGTGGCGAAGATCATCAAGGACGGAGGCCAAATCGTGAACATTTCGACTGATGGAAGCAAAGCCGCACTCGAGCAGTTTACCAAAGGGCTGGCCCATGAACTGGCTCCCAAGGGTGTCACTATTAACACCGTGTCACCGGGATTCATCGAGACGGCGATGATGCCTGATTCAATGCGCGAGATAGGAGCGCAGATGTCGCCGCTGAAGCGAATAGGAACCCCAAAGGACATTGCCGACGTTGTGGCCTTTGTGGTGAGTGAAGATGCCCGATGACTGACGGGGCAAAATATCCATGCCGGTGGCGGCGTGGTGATGTGATCGGCAAGGAGAAATTCAGGAGGGGATCGAATATGAATCGTGATGGTTGGATCGGATCTTCTCTGATCCTCGTCATGGTCGTCGCGGTTGGTGCGAGTTTAACCGCGTGGAAATACGCATCCATACAGGAAACCCAAGCCAATGCAGCTAATCAACCGGAGCCGATTGAATCGGTGGAGGCTGCAACGGCGCAGGAGTATGCTTATCAAGCGACGACCACCTCGATTGGAACAGTCTTGGCCCTGCGTTCCATCACCCTGCGTAATGAACTTCCGGGAACGGTTCATCAGGTGAGGCTCGTTCCGGGACACGTCGTTGAGGCAGGCGCGCTGCTGGTCGCACTTGACGTGTCTGTCGAGCGAGCAGAATTAAAAGCGCAAATGGCGCAGGCATCACTCGCGAAAACGGTGCTCGACCGCAGACGGTTTTTAAGTCACGATCTTGCCACGTCTCAGGAAGAGGTCGATCGTGCACGTGCGGACCATGATGTTGCGATGGCGCAAATCGCCCGCACCAAGGCCATTATTGCTCGTAAGACAATTCGTGCCCCGTTTCGTGCACGGATCGGCATTGCTGACGTCCATCCTGGCCAATACCTCAATGAAGGGACGCAGCTCACGACGCTGCAAGGGGTCGACGATGCCGTGCACATAGACTTTACGGTGCCTCAGCAGGTTGCGGCAGGCTTGCGGAAGGGTGAGCCTGTTGAGGTGTTTGTTGCCGGTGACCCATCACCGGTTCAGGCCATGATCGTCGCCCTTGACGCGCGGGTCGACCCTGCGACACGTAATGCTATGGTGCGTGCAAGAATCACGCATGCGGCGAATATGCCGACTCCCGGTGCCTCCGTTCACGTCCAAGTCCCAGTCGGTTTGCCGCGTACGGCCGTCACGGTTCCTGTGAGTGGTCTGAGAAAGGGGCCTGAAGGGGATCAGGTGTTCGTGCTTGCACCGGATAAGGACGAGAAATTGCGAGGGTACGTGCGTCGGGTTGCAGCTGGCGGAATGATTGGCGATGAGATTGTGATTTACTCTGGGTTGTCCGCCGGTGAACGAATCGCGGCTTCAGGGTCATTCAAGTTACGTGATGGCGTACTGGTTACCGTGGTCAATGACCCCGAGGGTGCGGGGCAACTTAATCAAGAAATCGGAAGTCAGTAAGCCAAGTCAATTAATGCGGTCAGGGTGTTACCATGCGCTCGTTTACCGACATTTTCATTAAACATCCAGTCTTAGCCGTGGTCGTGAACCTGGTCATTGTGCTCGTGGGTTGGCGGGCACTGACAGCTCTTCCAGTGCAGCAGTATCCGAAGATTGAGAGTTCATCGGTCATCATCACGACCGTCTACTACGGAGCGAGCGCTGAAACCGTTCGCGGGTTTCTAACTACACCGATCGAGCATGTCGTGTCGGCCATAAGCGGTGTTGATTATGTCGAGTCCACAAGCCGTGCAGGTATCAGTACCGTCACGGTGCACTTAACGCTCAATCACGACAGTACGGCCGCGCTGGCTGAGGTTACGGCTCGTCTCCAGCAAGTCCGTGCGGAACTGCCTCCTGATGCTGAGCCGCCGGTCATCGAAGTTCAACGTGCTGATCGGCCCTATGCGTCGTTTTATCTGAGCTTCACGTCTTCGGAACGCAGCGTGCCAGCCATCACCGATTGGCTTCTACGTACCTTACAACCGCAACTGGCGACCCTTTCCGGGGTGCAGCGTGTGACGATTGAAGGTGGACGCCAGATCGCCATGCGCGTGTGGATCGACCCCGATCGCCTTGCGGCGTTGAATCTCTCGCCCGGAGACGTACAGGAAGCCTTGCGGCGTAATAATTACCTGGCTGCCGTTGGCCGAACAAAAGGTAATCTTGTACAGGTCAACCTGCTTGCCAACACGGATCTTCGTTCAACCGATGAGTTTAAGAACCTGATCATCGCCGAACGCGGAGAGGCGATCGTCCGATTGAGCGATGTCGCGCGAGTCGAGCTTGGTGCAGAAGAAGCCGAGATGGTGGCGAAGTACAACACGACGGAAGGGGTGTATTTAGGGGTCTGGTCGTTGGTTGGTTCGAATGAAATTGAGGTTGCACATGGGCTGCGTGCCGAAATGGAACGTATCCGTCCGACATTGCCGCAAGACATCGACATGCGTCTGGTTTGGGACGGCACGATGTTTATGGAAAATGCCTTAAAAGAGATTACGAAGACACTTGCCGAAACCATCTTGATTGTGGCGCTCGTTGTGTTCTTGTTCATGGGGTCAGCGCGTACCGCGCTTGTGCCGCTTGTCGCCATGCCGGTCTCGTTGATCGGGGCGGCGATGTTTATGGTGCTGTTTGGTTTTAGTTTGAATCTCTTAACAATTCTGGCAATCGTGCTAGCCGTCGGTCTTGTTGTCGACGACGCGATCGTCGTTGTTGAAAATGTGGAACGGCATGTTCGTTTAGGGAAGTCTCGTGTCGAAGCGGCGTTGGCCGGCGCACGCGAATTGCTCGGTCCGATTGTGGCCATGACGATTACACTGGCGACGGTCTATGCGCCTATCGGATTTCAGGGTGGTCTGACCGGCTCGTTGTTCCTGGAGTTTGCGATTACCCTTGCCACAGCGGTTGTGCTGTCGGGTATCGTGGCCGTGACGTTGTCGCCGGTGATGAGTTCACGTTTCGTCCATCCGCAGGAACAGGAAAGCCGGTTGACGATGTTGGTCAATCGCGGTTTTGAACGTATCCGCCGTGGGTATGCGAAGTTGCTCGATGGTGCGTTGGAGATGCGCTGGTCTATCGTACTGGCTTCGCTACTTATCATGGTCGCAGCGTTGCCTTTGTACATGTTCTCGCGCCAGGAACTTGCGCCAGTGGAGGATCAGAGCCACATCAGTCTTTTTTTTGAAGCTTCGCCTGATTCCACGGTTGAAGCTAGCAGTCGTGATTCATTGAAGGTAGTACGGGCAATCAAGTCGTTTCCCGAGGCTGAATTCATGTGGTCGCTCACGACGAATTGGGGAGGGTTCGGCGGTATGGTCACAAAGGATTGGAGTGAACGCACTCGTTCGACGGAAGAATTATTCGGAGAAGTGTTTGGCGCGGTGTCGCAGGTCCCGGGCCTTCGAGTCTTTCCGCGTCTTGACCCGCCGTTACCAACCCCCGGTCAGTACGACATCGAACTGATTCTCCAGAGCGATGTTCCAGCCGAACAGATGCTGGAGACCACCGCCGCGGTGCTTGATGCCGGATGGCAAAGCGGGAAGTTGTTGTATGTGGACACTGACTTAAAAATCGACCTGCCAGAAGCACGTGTCGTGTTGGACCGTGAGCGCCTTGCCGATCTCGGGCTTGATCTGGCCACTGTCGGGCAAGAGCTCGGGACACTGCTCGGTGGCGCATACGTCAATCGATTCAACTTTTTTGACCGTAGCTATAAAGTTATTCCACAGATCGGCGATGCCGATCGCGCCACCGTTGGCCCCTTACTCGACGTCAAGATCAAGACCCCGTCCGGCGTGTTGGTGCCGGTCTCCACGTTCACGCATATCGAATCGAATACCGCGCCACGCACGTTGAATCGGTTTCAGCAGCGCAATGCCGTTCGGATCTTTGGCGGAGTGAAACCCGGCGTCACCAAGGAGGAAGGCTTGCGTGTGCTTGAAGAGGCCGCGTTAGCGACGAAAGGTCCGCGTCTTATGCTTAATCACGCGGGAGAGTCTCGGCAAATCCGCCATGAAGGATCGGCGCTCACGGTCACGCTCGGGTTTGCGGTCATACTCATCTATCTCGTGCTCGCGGCCCAGTTTCAAAGCTTTCGTGATCCGTTGGTCGTGTTGCTTGGTTCGGTGCCTCTGGCGATCTCCGGCGCGTTAGTGTTTAGCTTTCTGGACATGACCACAATCAATATTTACTCCCAGGTCGGGTTGATTACCCTGGTTGGGCTGATCGCAAAAAACGGTATTCTCATCGTAGAATTTGCGAACACGCTTCAGGATCGTGGGCTCTCGAAAATGGCGGCACTACGCGAAGCATCGCTCACACGACTGCGACCGGTGCTGATGACCTCGGCGGCGACCGTCTTCGGACACCTCCCATTGATTCTGGTGTCGGGACCAGGATCTGCGGCCCGCCATAGTATCGGGACAGTGCTGATCACCGGCATGACTGTAGGCACGCTGTTCACCCTATTCGTCGTGCCGGTGTTCTATTTGTTGATCGCGGCTCAGCATCAGCCGAGTTCTGCACAAGAGGAGCTTGAGCACAAAGAGCGGCTGATAGCAGAAAGCCGTGAGTCAGTTCGGGTAGCCAGAGGCGCCCACGCTCCGAAAGACGAGAGACAGCCTGCTTTTTCATGATCGAGGACAATTGATCCAACCGGTAAGAATCGGAAGGAAAGGAGGAACTCATGAAAGAAAATCTCGAAAAGGTGAAGTTATTGGCCCGGGACCTCCGGAACGGTAAAAAGTTTCCGCGCAGCCCGCGTGAAACGCTTGGTGGCTATGTGTTGGCGCCACCGGTGCGACCGATGAGGAGGTTGCTGCATGGATTGGCGAGCATGCCAAAAAACGGTCGCGCGCCGAGATCATCGTGTGGAACAATCAGCAACGCGACCTGCGCTTGAGCGATCTGCCTCCTGAACTGCAGGAGTACATGGAGGACTACATCGCTTCTTCGGTTCCGCGCCATCGCGTGGTGTACCACTATTTCGACATTTACGACCTTGAAGAACAACGGATCTGAAACAGAGACGACCATGCCGTTTGACCTTGATGCGTACTTCCAGAGGATCGGCTATTCGGGTGACCGTACCCCGACATTTAATACGCTCAGGGGCGTCTATCTCCGACACGCGGAGGCGATTGCGTTTGAGAACCTTAATCCCTTGATGGGATTGCGAGTTTCTCTCGACGTCGAATCGCTTCAGCAGAAGATCGTGAAGGGCGGTCGCGGTGGTTATTGCTTCGAGCAAAATTTGCTGTTTAAGCATGCGCTCGACGCACTCGGCTTTCACGTGACCGGCCTGGCCGCACGCGTGCTGTGGGACGCACCCGAAGGAGCGGTATTGCCTCGAAGCCATATGTTGCTGCGCGTCGATCTCGATGGTCAAACCTATATTGTTGATGCGGGATTCGGCGGCGTCACGCTCACGGGGCCGCTGCGCCTTCAATCCGACATCGAGCAAATTACGCCGCATGAACCGTTTCGGCTGGTGAAGGATAAGGACGAATTCATCGAGCAAGTCAAAATTC
>BQIU01000162.1 GCA_021603905.1 Nitrospirales bacterium | reverse complement strand
AAATATAATGGCATTCCGGCCAAGCACTTCTACTGGTTCCTAAAAGAATCAGAATTCAGATTTAATTATGGGTCCCACCACCAACAATTTATCACCCTGAAACGGTGGTGCAGGTTATAACTAATCTACGACAGCCCCTTTCCAAATTGTACAAGTTAGCGCTTTCTCGTTTCGGTATAACTGAATCGGCTATAGCTGGACAGCTTTGTGGAATGACCGAGTTCCAAACCTGGTATATGCAACTGTAAGTTCTCGACCCAACGATCGGGTTTATGAACTGTGTCCAGGTATATTCGCTTTAAACGTTGGCAGTCTGATGAAAAAGTTAGAAGGCAGATTCTAGAATCTTAATGAGAATCAGTCTCATCACTGTCGTCTAATCAGTGTATGCGTGTTTAGTGGGGACAAAAGAAACCGATAAAGAGAATGTCATTTGTTAAATTTCAATAGCCGTCCCGATAAATTTCCGAACGTCCACAGTGTGGTCCTCTATGTGTCAACGAGATTGTTTCGTGATGAAGTTATGGGTTTTTCTATAAGATTCCCGAATTTTGAAAGAGTATCGTAAATAATGAAAATTCTTGTGGCAGATGACGACTCGGTGACACAAGCTCTTCTGGTTCGCTCTCTCTCTGGGTTTGGTCATGAGACGATTGGGTGTGATAATGGGATGGAAGCTCTAGAGCATCTGAAGTGTAATGAAGGGCCAATAGTCGGTATTCTGGACTGGATGATGCCAGGATTAGATGGACTTCAAGTGTGTCAATCTCTCAGGATAACCAATAGCTCGAGTCTGATCTATCTGATCTTGGTTACTTCGAAGAGTGGTCGGACGGACATTATAGAAGGGTTTGAGGCTGGGGCAGATGACTACATGACCAAGCCATTCGACTTGCCAGAGCTTCACGCTCGGGTTCGAGTTGGGTTTCGTGTGCTCTCTTTACAGGAAAAGCTTGGAGAACGTGTTCAACGTCTTGAGCAGGCTCTGGCCGAGGTCAAGCAACTACAAGGACTGCTCCCGATATGTAGTTATTGTAAAAAAATTAGGAATGACGAAAATTACTGGCAACAAGTTGAAGAGTATTTATCACATCGTATCGATATTCAATTTAGTCATGGCGTTTGCCCACATTGTTTCGAGAAAGAAATTGCCCCTCAATTAAAAGCTATCAAAGAAAGTAAGTCCTCTTCCTTTATCCCATCGTAGATCGCAACGTTTTCAATGGAAATTGTCAGCTACTTTGACCTGAGCACACGTTTCTCTCATTGAAGAGGCGTTTAATCTCAGACCATCGGTAAACGCGCAACGTGTGCATATTAATCTGGGTTGGAGGCGGCTTCTTTTAGCGCCCAAGATGCCCAAAGGTGGACATTGGGTGTCGGGTCGGCTTCAATGGCTTTCTTGAGAACTGGAACGTCATTCTTCCCACCGAGTATGCCAAGACGAAAAGCGGCTTCGGTACGAACCCCTTCATCGGGATCGTTGAGTAGGAATGTTCTAAACACGATAAGGGCTCGTCGGTCGGCAAGTTCGCCAAGTCCAGCTAGGGCCGTCTGGCGTACACGAGCGTCTTCATCTTTTACCGCATCAAGAAAAATAGAATACGAAGATGGAATTTCAAGTTCTGTCAGCGCTTGAACAACAGCACGCCTTGTCGAAACTTCTGAAATGGCCAGAACTTGTCGTAGCAAATTCGAGAGTGCTTCTTCGGGCACGACATTGCGAAGCGCGGAAGCCGCAGCCTGTTTCACAGGAGTTGAGGAGTCTCCGAGAGTCGTAATCAAAGATAAAGCTGAATGCTTGGGAAGCTCCGTTTCCATTTGTCCAAGCGCCCAAGCACTATATTCTCGAACTAACGGGTCTTCATCGTTTAATGCAGACGTTAATGCGGGAATACCGTTTGAATCAGCAACTTTTCCCAGGGACATGGCTGCCGTCCGTCTCATATCAGGGCTTGGGTCATGGGCTAAGAGGTCAGTGAGAATCGGAACTATTGAATTGGCATCATGAGAACGGGGTTCCATGGAACAGCCCGTGAGAGCAGCTAAACATATACTGCTGAATAGCAGGAAATGGAATGGGGAAAAAAGACGCAAACTGATCAAGGGGTAGATTCTAAAAAGATGTTCGTTATTCTTTAGGAGGAGCCGGTTGCTTGGCCGCTTCAATCGTTTGTTGCATTTCTTTTTCGGCTGCATCCATTTCAGCTTGAATGGTTCGCATTTCCGGATCAATGGAGTTCTTAATGTCGGAGGCTGCATCCCGAAAAGTTCGAATGGCGCTTCCTAGCCCTTCCCCCAGGGTCTGCATGTCCTGCGGGGCAGGTGCCACAGCAGGTTTGCCTTTGGCTTTCATGGCCGCTTGCTGAGCCTGAACTCTGGCAACGGCCTGTTTATTAACAATAGCAGAGGGACGTTTGGCCATAGGTTTCGTTTGCGCAGATGCAGGTAAAGCCGGATATGATGGAGCGGACATAGAAGGAGCAGACATAGACCGTTCTTCCATTGTCATGGGCGGTGGAGCGTTGCTGGCTGCAGCTTCTGTCTGTTGCGCGGTCTTAGGCTGAACGACTTCTGGACCAGCTCCCTTGTACAGCATAGCTGCTGTTGTTCCCGGCGTGAGTTCAGGTCCTGGTTGATAGGGCTGGTTGGAAGGTGGAGATTGAGGTGGAGTGCTCGCTGTTGATTGGGCAGAAGCTTCTGTTTGAGTTCCTGTGTTAGCTTGCGCAGTGGCTTGTGGCTCCGCTGGTGCGTCAGGGTCAACAGGAGGAGGTATGTCGTTCACCTCCTTCTTAAAGCCTTTCAAGGCCTTTCCGACACCTTCGCCTATCTGTGGGAGTCGACCGGCTCCAAATATGATCAGAACGATGACCAGAATGATGATCAGCTCTGAGAAGCCCATTGTTCCAAACATGTATCTCTCCCAATCCCTATTCTGATGGAATTTTTGATAAAATAATGCTTTTCCCTAAGAAACTGTATCCTTCAAGGTAAGGGGGTGTCAACCCGGAAGTCGTCATATGCAGAACGGATATTCTTCTGTTCATAGTTCCAAGCTCATGAGAGAGCAGTAACAGTCATCATTGTCCCAGGTAAGGAACTAGACCTGCCGTGAGTCGAAGCACCAGAATAGCAATTGTATTTCTCCTTGAGCATGATAAAATTCATCATCGATGGCTACGCATTCTTCACCACGAGTTCCACCCTATCGCATTACTCTTTTTTATGGACCGGAATATATTGAGGGTTCCCCGAAAACGATTCAATGTGTTTTTAATGTCAAAAAGAGAAGCTGGAAAGGTGGCGTCCAAATCGTCGTCGACGTTGATAAATTGCAATTCGCACGAGTCGAGGCATCTCTTCAGTTCGACAAATGGTTAGAAGGCATTTTGGCTCAGCTTCCAGAAGAATTTCGATCTGAGAGTAAAGTGCGAGCTAGAGATCTTTTTGCGCAACAAGTATGTCTCATGAAATTACAGCAAGCTATTCAGCAAGGGATCCGACAGGAAAATGCCAAATTAACGCGAGAGGTCTTAGTTGAAGAGCTAGACAAGGTTACGACGCAAGAAGGCGAGCAAATAAAAAGTCAGGTTCTAACAGAACTTGATGTGGAAGAGATTGTTGCTCAAGAATTTTCATGAAGTATATGAACGTTTCCAAGTTTTAAAGGCCTGGTGTTCTTGGCAATGATATTTAAACGCATCAATGTCGGGTGTTCAAAATCTCTTGACTTACATGGTGGATCACGGGACATTGGGTGAAATTTCTTGCAAGCGTGGTAATGAGTTATGATACGAAAGTCTAGCGTACACGATAGTGGTTGCCAACAGTCTCACGTGACACGATTTGAGTAGTTGAAGAAGAGAATCTTATAGAAACCGAAGAGAAGAATAAAAAAACTCTCCTCTTCTATTCCATAATGATCTACAATTCTATTTTCTCATGCTTAGCTAAGGAGGGCCTGTTTCATGAATACCTATTCTGTGACAAATCGGCGAATGAATGGTAGACGAGGAGCCACTGCATTGACGGTAATATTGTTTGCAGCAATGATAATGTTGCATCCAGGTGCCGTGTTTGCCCAAGAAGACGAGAGTCCCTCAGGAGAAGCTGGCTTGGGAATTGGGAGTGGATTGCTAACTCTGGTGTATTTTCCTGTAAAAGTGGTGTATGCCGTCTTGGGTGGGGTGGTCGGCGGATTCACTTACGCCTTGACCGGTGGCGATCTTGAAACGGCTAAAACGGTATGGGAGCCAAGTTTCCATGGGACCTATGTCATTACCCCCGCACATCTCAAAGGCGATGAAGCCGTTCGATTTTATGGCGTCTCACCCTATGAAGACGATTAGGTGAAAGACCGATAAGGAAATCTAGAGGGATTTGACGCACGTTTAGTGTTGATAAAAGTAGTATGAAACCTATTATTGGTATTACCCCTGATTACAATGCCGGCGATCGTGAAGATATGGGAGGGAAAGAACCTACCTATTTTCTTCGAGCTCGATATGTTCAAGCTATTGAAGATGCCGGTGGGCTGCCCATTCTGTTGCCATTGGTTATCGATAAAGCGAGGCAACGTCAACTCTTAGCCCAGGTTGACGGTCTTCTCATCACAGGGAGCGGTTCAGATTTAGATCCTCAGTTATATGGGGAACGCCAATGTGTCCCGTTTCGACAGATGAGCCATCAACGAAGTAGTTTAGAGCTGGGAGTGAGTAAATTAGCCTATAGCGAGAACGTACCAACATTGGGAATTTGTGGTGGGATGCAATCTCTGAATGTGGCGCTAGGGGGAACCTTAATACAAGATATTACCGTCCAACATTCAACGGAAATTGCCCATTTGCCGCCTGGATCTGCCACGAAAAAGGCGCATGGTCTTTCGATTACACCTCGAACACTTTTGCACCGCATTGTTCGAAAGCTGAGGATTCGTGTAAATAGTTCGCATCATCAGTCGGTTAAGAAGGTTCCTAGTCGATTGCTCACAAGTGCTCTAGCCCCAGATGGCGTCGTTGAAGCCATCGAAGCTCCTCACCATCCATTCTTCTTAGGCGTTCAATGGCATCCTGAGTTTCTGTACAAACACGACCCCATACAAAAAAGTTTGTTTCAGGCCCTTGTAAAGGCCGCCAAATCATTCGCCACTTCACGCGCTCTACGATCAGCTTAAGCGGGTTTCTCCGAATATTCAGATATGAATATCAGGCACAGTTGAGTGTTTACTCGGCGGTTTGCGCTGGTTTGGGCTTCTGCTCAGAAGCTTTGCCTGGCGGTGGAGCCTCTTGAGGATTGGCTGCTTTCCCAGGTTGGGCATCAGGAGTTGGAGTCGGTTGTTTATTGACGGCTGGTGCTGCTGCCGGGGGCGAGGAAGGGCTAGATTGCGTCCCTGTTGCGGCCGGAGGGATAGATTTTGCAGCCGGGTCATTGGATTTTGCGGCCGTTGCTGGTGCACCTGCCGCGGCAGGTGCTGCGGGTTTGGAGGCCGCAGGTTTTGGCGGGGGTTTGGGTTTTTCTGGTTTGATTCCCCCTTCCCAGTGAGGCCCTGAATACATCTCAGCAGAAAGATCGTTCTCTTTCCACTTCGCCTCAAAAGCTGCAGCGGCCTTATTCGGCGTTTCTCCGCTACCAACTGTTCGGTTCCAAGGATAGACTCTTGGAGAAATGTGGCACATGGTCTCCTCTTGCCGCATATATAATGCGATAGGATTGCCACGATAGGGCCCAAGGAAAATATGAACAGTTCCGACAAACTCTGGTAGTGAATCCATTATCTCCCTAATCCCATAAAAAGAAAAATCATAGTGCCACAAGGTACGTGAAGACAGCAAGATATGAGGCTGAGAAAAGTATCAGGAAAAAGAAGGGGACGAATGCTTCAAATGAGTGACTTGAAGGTGATTGGCGAAGAGAGGAAGGTTACGGGGTGATCGTGGTAGTGGGGACCACTTCACTTTTCCTAACCAAATAGAGTGCAATCATTAGCACCAGAATGATCACGACATGAAGGCTAAGATCCATCAAATAATGATAAAATGTGTCTTTTGGAATGTTCTTTACATGTGAGAGCTCTGCGCCTGTGGTCAGGATCTTTCGAACTGAGGCGATCACGCCGACATGGAGGAATGGCTCAAGGCGGACACGTTCGGACTGTAAAAATCCCAATACGGTTCGAAACAGTTCAAGCAGGATAATGACTAACAACAAATCATTGATCAGGACAATAGACGCTTCTAAAAACCCCTGAGGGGCTTGATGGAAAAACTCTATCCAACTGTACCCAAAAATCAACATACCGAGGGCCAGGAAACTCAAGCAGGCAGAGATGTAACCCCACCGGTCGAGCCATTGCATCCATTTCACCCATTGTTTAGTTGATTCTGGTGTCCAGCCGTGCATCGGCGTTTTTCCTTATGCGTTGCCTGATTGAGGGGTATTGGGGGCCTCTGCGGGGCCACGCATGCCAATACCAAATTCAAGTGTTTGCATAGCTGCCTCGTTAACGGAATGGCTGCAGCAGAGGATTTCTTGAAATCCTGCTCCACCATCCATAACCATGACACGAAGTCCACAGGAGTCTGGAAACAGCTTTTTTTCATCAATCGTCATTCCAATCACGAGACTACCTTTTTTCCTACCTTTACTCGTCTCAGGCGATGGTACGACATCCTCTTCTGTGAGTTCGTGTCCGCAACAGATCAGCTTTTCAAATCCTTCGCCACCGCTCATCACTTTGACCACAAGTCCACATGAATCTGGGTAACGTTTGCGTTCATCAATGATATCGCCTTTTTTCAGTGCCATGTGTATTCCTTTCTATTGGTCCCAG
>BQIU01000161.1 GCA_021603905.1 Nitrospirales bacterium | reverse complement strand
TTCAACTGATCACGATAGAAACTATAGTAGTTGTCATAGGTGCGACGATATTCTTGAAGGGACACTTTATACGGTCCGACCTCGGCGACGGCATTTGACGAAGACCCTTCGTAATCCCACGCTCCGACGATCACAAAGGTGACGGTGATCGCGATCAGAATCGACCAGAGAATCCAGGGATGTTTTTGCGATCCCTCTCGCATTGTGCGAAGCATGAATACTCCTTGGTTATTGGACAACAATACGAACCAAAACAATTTTAAGTTAGGTTGTAAATAAACGCAAGATCTACAGAAAACTTATGACTTTACATCCACTTTGACAGCATGGTATTGAGGTACCTCATGAATGGTCTGCGCATGCTCAACATTTTCTCTGTCGCTTCACGTTTCACTCTTTTCGTCGCTCGTTGCTCGTCGCTCGTTGCTCGTCGGTTTTATCTATTACATTTAACCTTACCGTCTTCCACATCTTGTTTTATGTCTTTCACTTTACGAGTTCTGTATGTCTAATGTTCGTGTCCGGTTTGCTCCCAGCCCGACGGGGTTTCTTCATATTGGTGGAGTGCGGACAGCCTTGTTTAACTGGCTGTATGCCCGTCATGAAGGCGGGACGTTTGTCTTACGAATCGAAGATACCGATCGAGATCGTTCGACCGATGAGGCGATTCAAATTATTCTCGAAGCTCTCAAGTGGACAGGGCTTGACTGGGATGAAGGTCCGTATCGTCAAACCGAACGATTGGAGTTGTACCGTGAGCAAGCGATGGGGCTCTTTGAGCGGGGTTTTGCGTATTGGTGTGTGTGTACTCCAGACGAATTAGAGGTCAGGCGCAAAGAAGCACAAGCGAAGGGGGAGTCGTTGAAATATGACGGCACCTGCCGAGAAAAAGGACTTCGTGCTCCTACCGAACCGGCGGCTCTGAGATTTCGATCTCCTCAAGAAGGTCAAACCGTCTTTGATGATCTGATTAAAGGCCAGATTGTGTTTGAGAATCAGATCTTAGATGATCTCATCATTCTGCGTTCCAATGGGTATCCGACGTATAATTTTTCCGTGGTTATTGACGATGCGTTGATGAATATTACGCATGTGGTTCGTGGTGATGATCATGTCAATAATACGCCTCGGCAAATCCCACTCTTCGAAGCGTTGGGTTATGCCGTTCCCAAGTTTGCTCACCTTCCAATGATTTTGGGCTCGGATAAAACGAGATTATCCAAACGGCATAGTGCAACGTCGGTTCTTGCCTATCAAGAGATGGGCTATCTTCCTGAGGCTCTTGTCAATTATCTGGTGCGTTTGGGTTGGTCGCATGGTGACCAAGAAATATTTTCACTGAACGATATGATCCGGTTGTTTAGTTTTGAGCATGTTCAGTCTTCGGCGGCGGTGTTCAATCCAGAGAAACTGCGATGGCTCAATGCCCAGTATCTTCGGACGTCTGAATCACAGTATGTCGCAAAACAAATGCTCCCTTACCTAGAAAAGGAGGGTTATGATGAGAAAGCGTGTGCGAGAATCCCTGGCGGCGTGGAGGCCTTGGTGCCCCCCCTGCGAGAACGGTCCGAAACGTTGCTTGACATGGTCGCGGGTGCAGCCCCCTATCTTTCAGAAACGATTACCATTGAGGAAAACGCGGCGAAAAAATTTTTAACGCCGGCGATTGTGCCGAGTCTGACGAAGTTTGCCGACCGTCTTGAAGCTGACCCGTCTTTTGCCAAAGACGTGCTCGAGCACATCTTTCATGTCATACTTGAAGAAGATGGGTTGAAGATGGGGAAGTTGGCGCAACCCCTTCGTGTGGCGTTAACGGGTGGGACGGTGAGTCCTGGTATTTACGAGGTCATGGCCCTGCTTGGTAAAGATCGGACATTGCATCGCATTCGAGAAGGCATTAAGCAGATCGATGTTACATCTTCTTCATTAGCAGGATAAACTTGCGGTTTTAGTCCAGTCCCGCTCGCCTGCCAATCGTCAAAATGTGGTGATGTGAAGGGCGATGCCTTGTTGACCTGATTGTTTCTCGATTTGGCTTGACTCAAGAAGAAATCCTCTACTAAGCTTGCTATAGCGAATGAAAACAGTTTCTCAGAATGTCGCACGAACTGACTTCGCGTATGAATCGCATCAATCTCTTGCAAGACACTGAATCGGCTATAGGTTGGGGGATCGTCTAAGGGTAGGACGGCAGATTCTGGTTCTGTCTGTGAGGGTTCGAATCCTTCTCCCCCAGCCATTCTTCTCCTTTTTCCTTAACAGTTGTCCCTGTGTTCTGTTCTGTCTCCGTAGAGACAGCACCTCTTACTGACCATTTAAACCTGAGATGCAGTAAGAAGGCTCGTCCTTGAGAGTCTTGTACCTTCTTACAAGAGCGTTCCGTCGTATTGACAAGGAACCTGCTTCGTCATACAATTGTATGACGAATGGTTAGAAAAGAAGGAGCTAGACTCTATGCGGATTAATGCACGATTAGATGAAGAACAGACGAGAAAAGTTAATTTTTTAAAAGAAGCGACAGATTCGAGTGTGAGCGAGATCATTAAACATGCCCTGGACCAATATTATGAGGATATTCGAAAGACTCAAATCAACACGATTGACCTCTTACGGAAAACTGGGTTTATCGGGTGTTCGGAGGGGCCGTCAAATCTTTCCACAACGTACAAGGAAAAGCTCACTAAGGGGTTAAAATCCAAGCATGATCATCGCTGATACGGGTTTTTGGCTGGCATTGGCCAATCGGCGAGATCGTTACCATCTTGTGGCAACAGAGCGACTGAGTCAAATCCATGAACCGCTTATTACGACGTGGCCTGTTGTCACGGAAACCTGTTATCTCCTTCTCAAACATCTTGGGAAAGAGGCGCAACTCTCTTTTATGCAAAGCTATACGAGAGGAGCGTATGACCTGTTTGACATGACGAACTCTCACGTTCCTCGTATTCTTGAATTGTTAGAAAAATACGCAGATCTGCCCATGGATTTAGCGGATGCCTCCTTAATGATTCTCGCTGAACATTTGGAGGAAGGAAGGATCTTGTCAACGGACGATCGTGATTTTTCGACTTATCGCTGGAAGAATCACAAGCCTTTCAAAAATCTCCTTCTCAACATCTGAAATCTCGATCGAGTATCTTCCTGTCTAGAATTTTCTAGAAAGTTCGGCTATGAGGGAGCGTCCATATGAGCATGAGTCGAGCGTTCTCGCTCACATCGGTGCTTCTCCACTCCAAGTCGGATAGTGGAATCGTCGTTTATCGGCTTTAGGTTATGGGGTGCTTTAGGGGTAGGACGGCAGATTCTGGTTTTGTCTGTGAGGGGTCGAATCCTTCTCCCCCTGCTTGTGGGCCTTCCTATTTAAATTGCTTTCGCATTATTCATTGGTCGAAACTTTCTTGTGAGCCGTGTCTCGCATGATATGCTGCGTCTGTTTGAGTGTTATGACGCAGATGCTTTCTTCCAATTAGCAAGGAGATTGTTAGATTCGTCATACCGAATTCCCCTCATTTCTGAAGAGGGAATGGGTGAGGTAGAAATATTCTTTGAGTACAAAAATAGTAAAACGTTGGTCTGTTGTGCCCAAACGAAATTAAAAAATGTATATCCTCCTGTCTTGGATTCATCTCACGGCTGCAATTTTTTGGGTCGGTGGGATGTTGTTCTTGTCATTCGTGGCCGTCCCACTTCTTAAGAGTAGTGCTGATCCTGCACAGGCTCTACGTTGGTTTCTTGGAGTTTCTCGGCGATTTAGAGCTTTGGTGTGGGTTGCCATTGGGGTTCTTGTAATCACGGGAGCATTGCTTTTATCTAACCACGTAAACTTTTCTGTTTCATTTTCAGATTGGCCGTCTTCAGTGATTATAAAACTTGCCTTGGTCTTCCTGTTGATCGTGACATCCATCACGCACGATCGAATCATCGGGCCAAAAGTACGAGTCATCAAGCAACAAGTTCCCGAAAAGTGGACCAGGTGTGATCAGGTTCTTGTACGATTTGCACCATGGATAGGCCGGATGACAATGATTTTAGGATTAGCGGTTGTCTTAGCGGGTGTAGGGTTAGTCCGCAGTTAAACTTGTACAGTCCAAACGAGTCATGCTCGCGTAGCAGGGCATCTAGGGTCATCTTGAAGGAAGACTCATTTGCGGCTCATGACCTCATGCCACACTAATCTTCCAAGCGTGCTTCGATAAGCAACTTTCTTCTCTCGCGCTCCAACAAAGTATCCAAATAGATACATACCTGAGTTCTAAGATCATCTGAAATCCTTTTATTTTGCCTAGTCGTTAAGCACTTTCAGGAAGAAGTCTTTAGATTCCTTATGAGTTGTTGGTGAAAAAAATACATGCAAATAACCAATATCTTGAAAATTTTCGGTAAAAGTTATCTAAAAAGATACAGTCTTTATCTGTTGAGATACACATGCTCGAATCTTTATTTGCTCATTTTTTAAGCAACAAAATTTACGGAACGCAACTTCGCCCTGGAATGACAAGGGAGTGAAGGCTATAAGTGCTTTACCATCTTTTCTTGGACCTGTTCTTGCTTAAGATCAGAGACATACAACTTTACAATTAAATAAAGCGATAATCTCAGTCAAATAAAAACTCACCTTTGTGAGTTAGTTCACCGACTGTGTTGTGGGTAATTGTTATACAGCGAATTCTTGGTTTCGGGGAAGGTCACGATTCGTAGGTCTTCACATAGGGCTATGCGGAAAGGTGTGACACCTATAAGGGAAGTAAGGGAAGGTTGATAAATGAAAAGTGTTCACAGAAATTGTTGATTATTAGGATTGCAAAATTCTGACGTTTTAATTCTATGCGCCATTTGACAGTTTCAATTAATCTAAAAAAGGCAGCACTTGATTTGATGAGGCATCGTTTCAAGTGTGGAGCGGAGAGAGCTATCAACTGAGCAATTCAGATTAATATGTGTAGGATGAAAACCAATAATGAAAAACTTTACCGCATCATTTTGATTTGGAAGGTGGTCCTCAAGACCTAATTTAGTAATTAAAAAAGTACAAGGAGGTGCGGCTTTGAAGACAAAATTTAGGAAATTGATTTTTTCGCACTTATTCGCGATGGTTTTGCTTTTACCTAATTTGGTGCAAGGACAGGTAGCCGACTTTTCAGCTACGCGCACGAATGGTGCGACCACTGATGTTTTTGCTTTTACTGATATTTCGACGGGTGGGCCGACCAATTGGGCCTGGGAATTTGGTGATGGAAGTACTGCCAATATATCTGCCCCAGCTGGTCATACCGTGAGCCACACCTATTCTTCTCCTGGCACCTACTCTGTGAAGTTGACCATTACAGCTCCGGGGGGTTCGAATGACAAAACGATCCCGGTAGCGGTGACTTCTCCACCGTCTGGTCCTACGGCCGCAGTACTGTCAGCCAGTTTTATAGCTGTTCAAAACACGACGCTATTAGAGGTAACCTTCGCAAATACCTCTAGTGGACCAGTTACTAGTTGGACTTGGGACTTTGGGGATGGTGTTACAAACCTGACAGATAGAAATCCCAATCATACTTACGCCACTGCTGGGACCTACACGGTTAGATTGATCGTTAGGGACCCTACCGGGCGTACTTCATTTAAGACCATGCCAATCATGGTTCCAGTCCAATCTGCTGCTGGTCCGGCTAATGCCAGAAAACCTATAAAAACTGCGGCGGATTGTTGGGATAATACGGTCGAGTACTCTGGTGATCTTCCAGGGTGGCGCTCATCGACTTTCGAAGGAGAATGGACAGTGGGTCTGGCAGCTCAAGCCCAAGCTCTGAAATATGATTTTGCTTCAAAAAAGGCAGGGTTTAACTCGGGGTTGGGTGCAGGGGTATCTTTCAGATTTTATCAAGACGTGAAAGTTCCTACCCACGGCAGGAAACCAATAAGTCAAATTCGAACTGAGTGTCGCATGTCCACTTGGAAGACTAAGGAAGAAACATGGCTTCCTAAAGCAACTCCCTTGTTTTCGATTTCCCCAATCGTCTATGCCACTCAATTAACTAGTGAGGACGACCTCGCGGTAGAACCAGCTATTATGCTTGGATTTTTTGATGACATTGTTAACTTTGGGACCGGTTTTAACCTTACTGGAAAGGATGGAGAAGTTGGGAATGTTTTTCTTCTCTTAAGTATTGGGGCTGGATTTAACTGGTAGATTTTTTAACTCTTATACATTTCCATTGTAAAGTGTGTGGATAGAAAATGACCAGAATTTTTCATCACTACCGAATAACATCAGATGATGACCGATGAAGCTGTTTGCCACCGAGGTGGATTCGTAGAAACTGGATCATATTATCTAAATGGATTATAGAAAATCACTCGTAGATGGGAATCAAGTTGAACAGTATGGATAAACTCGAACAGCCTAAAAAGATGCATGGATTACTAGGTGTTACCTTCGCACTTCTTATTCCCATAGCAGGGTGTACGGGAGAGAAATACACTATTTCGGAAAACTCCTATACCATCAAAGATCGCAATTATACATTTGCCATCTATAACAACGAGAATCAATTGATGACGCATCCTTTAGAAGATCTCGCACATGAAGTTTCACGGAGGAAGGCTCTACAAGATCTCGCACATGAGGTTTCACAAAGGAAGGCTGAGCCTGAAAAAATAATACCCCCAATCACTGATATTTATGTGATCTCTCATGGCTGGAATTATGCAGGAAGTGAAGCAGTTGCAAACTATCACGGCATCATGGAAATGCTTGATTGCGTCATGCAAGTATCCGCTCCAAATGATGGAACTAAAGAATGTGTTCCGGATCCTGGAGTTCTAAAGAACTCCTTCCCCTCATTTCAGCCCTATTTTATTTTCGTTACATGGACTTCCACCACTCGGCCAGTGACTGAAGCTGC
>BQIU01000160.1 GCA_021603905.1 Nitrospirales bacterium | reverse complement strand
ACCGAAACGATAAACCGCCAACTTGGACAATGTTGAGATCCAATACGTGAGATAAAACGTCAATCATGGTCAGTTATAGCCGATTCAATGATTTTTCGTATTCTTGACACATGGGATATCGCGTTGAAAGTCCTCATGGTTTAGCTGGAGCGTATTTGTATTCGCTATAATCCAAGCGGGTATAACCTTTCGATGTTTGAGGCGTAGTATTACGCTGCTAGGCGATCTATAATTAACACTCTTCCAGAGGTAAACAGATCTCACAATTAGCAACCACTCTCAACGTCTGCAAGGGGTATGCAACAACCGTTGCCTGGCCTTCCTTATTCTCATAAACTGGAGATTAATTGGATTCGCTATAGTGTCTACGGTCATTCCCAAAAGATCCTCAACGTTTTTATTGTGTGATTATCCAGTTTTAGTTTGGCCGGTGGGTTATCTTCTCTATTTTGGTATTTTTGTTATTGGAATTTCTTGTTTTTAAAAATATTTTCAACTGAAAATATCGAAGAAAAAAAGAATGGTCACTTTGTGAACACCAAGAGAGAAACGTTGAAATAATTTTTTTAGTCTTTTTTATTGCATGATGGTACCCATCTGGTATATCCTAGATGGTTTTTCAATCCCCCCCAATACAATCTAAGGATGTTTGACGACCAGAATTATTTTGGAAAAAACCCGAGCAAATTTCCTTGGATTGTTGTCTCCTGAGGACTCAAGATTCCCAAGACTCAGAAAGGATCCATATCAGAATGTCTGAAATACGAGAAATCGTAAAGAAGCTTTGGAAAACTTCGAGAGGTTGGTTTGATACCCAATTCGAAGCAGGAGTTGGTTCTCATCAAGACAGTCGCGCCATGGACTTTATGCGTTCGCTGCCGTTCATTGCGCTGCATGTTTCTGTTCTAACGGTATTTTGGGTTGGATGGAGTCCGGTGGCCGTCACGATGGCTGTATTGTTCTATGGCATTCGGATGTTTGCGATTACAGGGTTTTATCATCGTTACTTTTCGCATCGAGCCTATCGGACGTCACGGTTTATGCAATTTGTCTTTGCTATCGTGGGAGCCAGTGCTGCTCAACGAGGGCCATTGTGGTGGGCATCCAATCATCGCATTCATCATGCTCGTTCCGACCAGCCTTCTGATGTTCACTCCCCTGTTCAGCATGGCATTTGGTGGAGTCATCTTGGCTGGTTTTTATCGTATCAGCAGCTTTCTGCGCAGCACCAGCGAATCAAAGATTTTGCTCGGTTCCCAGAATTACGCTTCTTAGATCGCTTTGATGTACTAGTGCCCTTTATGTTGGCAGTGAGTATGTTTTTCTTTGGTGAATGGTTAAGTTACGTTGCTCCTGCTCTTGGGACCAATGGGTGGCAGATGTTGGTCTGGGGGTTTGTCATTTCCACGCTCGCCTTATATCACGGTACCTTCACAATCAACTCGTTGTCTCATCGTTTTGGGACTCGACGTTATCCCACGACCGACAATAGTCGGAATAACCCCATTCTTGCGATTATCACAATGGGTGAAGGATGGCATAACAATCATCATTGGTATGCGAGTTCCGCCAGGCAAGGGTTTCGATGGTGGGAAATTGATATCACGTATTATCTTCTTCTCGGTCTTGAAAAATGCGGGTTAATCTGGGATGTACGGCCAGTACCGGCCTGGGTGTTGAATCAGCAGAGTCGAAATTCGATAAGTGAGGAAGCCGATACCAAGAAGATTGCAGTATAAGCTTTCTCCTGTCTTTAGCTTTGCTGCTCGCTTCCGTCTAATAAGAGGCGTGGTCATTTTTAAGGCAGTTTTCACCATCAACATTACATTTTTGATGTTTCATTGTGACAGGCACTTGTCAAAATGGAGATAGGCTTGGGTGCAGCAAGCCTTTTTATGTGAGCTAAGATTGTAATGTAGGCTCGAATCTCTTTCCTATTTCAAAACTGCTCATTGTCGCTCTTTTTGATTCTCTTTTTTTATCCTTTACACCTTCACGCTCTGCCTCCCAGGGTTAGCCTAACTACCCAGGAGGTGTCGTGCGCCTCTGAAATCAAACAAGCTTTATGTGCAATATTTTTCTGTGACTTCCGGTGCTCCAGAGCTTGTGTGGGCTGATCTCACTGTTTCTACGTTCGTGAGTCCTTCTCGTGCCGTTATATAGATAATATTCTGGATCCTCGTCATAGGGATAGGAAATGGCCGAAAACCAAATGAATGAGTGAATAGTAAATCTGAGTATTTCATTCCAATTATTTCTATTGTTTACAATTTTCCCTCAAAAACGTGCCTTACTTTTTTCCTATCTCCTCTCATTAAGCCATCTCCTCCACGCTGACCTGAACTCGCACCGTCGAACGGGCAACCTTAATGCAGGCTGAAATGCGTTTTCAGCGTGGTCTCAGGGTGCAAAAAGTATGATTCCTCAAGAATCATCTTCACCCTTAACCACAAAGGAGGTTTCATGAATCATTCAAGCGATTCCACGACTTAATACTCCTGACATGTAGTAGGGCAATGATTCGATATTTGCAAAAAAGGTGACCTTATCGAATCGTTGCCAGTCAGTAGGAGAACGCATGCCCGGCGTTGAATAAACGTCGTCATCAGCTGGGCTACCAAGCATCCCCTTTCACCTATCACTCAATTAAGGAGAAGACTCATGAATACACGTCTGATGTTGATAATCGTTGGATTTATCGTGTCGAGTGCGCTCACGGTTTCGGCGCAATTTCAGGGAGCAGGGAGTGCGGATATTCGCACGGTGTCTGCTGTTCAAGAAGCGATTGATGATTCTTGGATTTCATTGACTGGTACAATTCTTCGACAAGTATCTGCCGAGCGATATCTATTTCAAGATTCCACCGGAACCATGGTTGTTGAAATTGATCACGACAAGTGGCGAAATGTGAGTGTCAATCCGGAAACAATTGTCCGTATATCAGGAGAAATTGACAAAGATTGGTCGACGACCGAAATGGAGGTGGAAACAGTCGAGTTGGTTAGTTCTTCAAGTCAAAGCCTCAGTCAATCTCAATAGTATTGTTGGGGTGAGGCCATCAAGATTTCATGTCCTTCATCAATATGGTGGAGGACATGAAGTTAATTGGATTCGCTATAATCAACAGCCGGCCATTCAAGGCTGGCTCTCACACCGCCAAGAGGAGAGTGATGTAAGTTCAATGCCCCGCCGTATAAGACAACAATCTCATGCACAATGTTGAGGCCTAATCCATGACCCGGGGTCGTTTCGTCAAGCCGTCGTCCTCGCTGTAGTGCTAACGTCAATTGTTCTTCGGAGATACCAGTGCCATCATCTTCTACGATCAAGCGCCAGCAGCCATTGTTCCGTTCCCCATGGACTTCAACTCGCTTTTGAGCCCATTTACAGGCATTGTCCAGTAAATTGCCCAGCATTTCCTCTAAATCATGTCGATCTCCTTGAAAATAACAATCTTCTAATCCGCTTAAGTTGATATGTAAATTTTTTTCTTTATAGAGATGGTCCATAGAAAAACGTAGGTCTTCGGCTAACGGTGCCACCTGAATGCGAGTTCGTAACAAACCGCCAGCGCCGGCAGCTCTGGCTTTCGAGAGATACCGATTGACGGAGTCTGTCATGCCTTTGATTTGGTCTTGGAGGATTTGTCTTCTTTCCCCCTGAATTTCTCGTGCTTCATTTTTGAGGACCGTCAACGGGTTCTTCAGAGCGTGGGCCAGATTGGCTGTCTGTGTCCGTGCTCGCTTCAGAAGCGCGGTATTGTGATCAAGCAGGGCATTCAATTCCGAAACCACAGGTTGGATTTCGATTGGGAAACTCTCCGGTAGACGAGCGGCTCGACCTGCTCGGGTTTCCGTTAGGGCAATTTTCAATTGTCGTAATGGCCGTAGTCCAAATCGAATCTGAAGGAAAACTGCACCAAGTAAGCCTACTCCCAAAACGGTCAGCGTAATCATTAACATTTTGGAAAATTGCTGCACGTCCTGATCAATATTCGAAAGCGGACCTGCCACAACAAAAGTAAAGTACGCATTGGAGTCCGGAAGAGTCACCTTCTCGCTTAATGCGCGTAATTGTCCTCCAGCGGGGCCGACGATGTTCTGATGCTGTAAGCCGCTTCCAATAGCTGGGTCGTTGGTGGTCATGCGGTGATTCCAGAGGGAGCGAGACTTGGCTAGGAGTTTTCCATTCTTAAGAATTTGCCAATACCATCCTGAGAGCGGGCTATGAAAACGAAGATTGGAGGGGCTCCATGTCATTTGTAAGCTCCCGTCGTGTGGCGATATTTCGGTGGCGGCAATATTCCCTTGCAGTTGATCAAACAGAAACGCATCAAAACGCTGTTCGAGGTGTGATCTGAATAAGTGGACTAAGAGGAGATCGGTGGCGACAAGGGTTAAAATCACCCAAATGCTTGAGGTGAGCAGGAGACGAAGAGTGAGGGTATTATGCGTGTTCATTGAATGTTGAGAGCTGATATCCTTTCCCGCGGTGAGTGATGATAAATGACTGTCCGAGCTTCTTTCGTAATCGATTGATGAGAACTTCAATCACATTGGAGTCGAGGTCAAAGTCTTGATTGTAAATATGTTCAGTTAATCGTGTTTTAGAGATGATGGCACTTGGATGGTGAAGGAAATAGGATAACGTCCGGAACTCTAATGCCGTCAACTCAAGAGGAATATTATCAAGGGTTACCTGCTGACTGCTGGTATCCAATCTGAGCGGACCCCAGGTAATAATCGGATTGACCTGTCCTGTTGCTCGCCTAATTAAGGCCTCGACTCTCGCGACCACTTCTTCCATCTCGAAGGGTTTCGTGAGATAGTCATCCGCTCCTGCTCTGAGGCCGGTGACTTTTTCTCGCCATGTATCGCGTGCGGTCAAGACAAGAACGGGCATCATCCGTCCTTCTTGCCGCCAGTGTTGTAAAATGGATAACCCTTCCTTTTTGGGAAGACCAAGATCCAGAATAACGGCATCGTAGGATTCACTCTGGCCAAAATACTCACCATCCTCTCCGTTATGGGCAATGTCCACGGCATAAGCCATCTTACTCAAGGCTTTTGCCAACTGTCTTGCGACTTGATGATCGTCTTCGACGACAAGCACTCTCATGTCAGAAGACCTCTTTCAGTAAGGATTTAGACTATCGCGTTGACCGTTGACATTGAGAAGGTCCAAGCTTTTGGCATCATATTCCACTTCGAGTACGTTACCTCGAGGAGTGAGGAGCTTGACCTCATAAATCCAACTTGCATCTTCCTCTTCTAATTCAATCTCAAGAATGATGCCTTCGAATTCTTGGTTGATTCGAGTGAAGAGTTGTTGAATCGGAGCAAGCTCTGTCTTTATTTGATCATAGGGTACTAAGCCATCTTCTGCATGAGCGGGAAGAACAGACCATCCGAGTCCGACGGTTAAGACGATAGCCCACGTCATGAGAGTCAAGGCTATCGCCCATGTCAGAAATGATCTGTTCGGTTGTGTGCCGGGATTGTGTTGATCGGTTCTCATGTTGTCCCCTTTCGATAAGGTTTCATGATGTTATTGACCTTATCAGAGAGAACCTTACGCCAAGCTTAAAGGTTCTTTCAGCGTGATATTAGGATCTGTGGAGTATGGTGTTCATATGGCCAGCACTCTTTTCATCTAAGGAGGCAATATGAGAAACGACTTCCATCAATGGGGTAGAGAACAATGGTATTCTCCGGGCGATATCGTGGAGGATCTTCACCGTCAACATTATCAAGTGTATGCCATTGAATGTGAAGACCAATGGTATTCAGTCAATGCGTTTGACTTGCAAGGGGCGCGAGTCGAGCTAAAGGTCAGTCCCAAAACTCGAAAAGTCTTCTCTTGGATCATACGAAGTGGAAATTGCAAAAATCAAAATCGAGAGGAACGAAAACGACGAGAGGATGAAATTGCAGGTATGTCTAAAAGCATTGGCAAGGTTTCACAAGAGGTCGTTTGTCTAAGAGAGGCCTAAGGGGTTTCTCAAAGGTGTAGTTGTACTGCTTATGGAAGGTTAGGGAGAATGATGAAAGCGAATCAGGTGAATGAGTCTGATCATTCACTTCTTAAGATCATTTGAGAAACTGTTATGGAAGTTTCATGAACTGTTGTCTATCTGCGAAATCATGTCAAGCATCGCCGGTAGATTCTAGGGCCGCGTTTATCTAGAAATATCTAGCTGCTTCGAATTTTTCTTTTCCTGAACAAGCGCTAAAAAATCGTTCTCAAATTTTTCAAAACTTGAGCTATCACACGTTGGGCACTTTGCTCGAGAACGATAGGCAAAGGTCTGTCTCAGTTTACCTCCACACGTTCCACACTTTTTATAATGATCGACATGTAGGGTCATTAAAGATTTCTGCCATTTGGGGAAGGCCGCTGCCAGCAGAGCGATTTCTTCGAGTGGAAATAGCCAGGGTGTCAGGGTAAATGATTCAGGTTCTGGCAGTTGTGTTAGTGGCTGAAGCTTTTTGTCGACGGCCTTGGTGCCGTGAAGTTCTAGTGTGAAAAGTCTTTTTCCAATGTTCCCAATTGGCTGTAACGAAGGCACTGTCTGTGCGGCGTTGACACTACCACTAATAAACAGTTTTTCAAGCTTGGGTATATGTTTGATGGATTCTAGCGATAGCGGTGAGCCCAGATCAGATAAGTAGAGCGATGTAATTTTGAGCAAGTCTTCAATACCCTCAAGTGACTGGAGTTTTGGACATTGCCAAATCGTGAGATCCTTAAGCGATTTAAATTGATGAAATGGGCGAAAATCAGAAATCGGAGCGAGTCGAAGTCCAAACGAGGTTAATTTTGGCAAGGTAAGGTTTGAGAGGACTGGGATGTTCGTTTTCGCTAACCGGTAGAGAGATAAGGATTCAAGATGGGTAAACTCTTCAAGTGTTGCCAGATCTTTTGCGTGGCCATCAACC
>BQIU01000159.1 GCA_021603905.1 Nitrospirales bacterium | reverse complement strand
CTGAGAAGAATTTTCGGAAACTGAATGCTCCGCACATAGTCGCGCAAGTTGCGAAAGGGCACCGCAAGACAGAAGGAGTTGACAGCCCCAATGAGAGGGTGGCCGCCTAACTTTTTACACACTATTTGACAACGGCTCGAGTTTCTTGTTCATGGACTCTTTACGCGCACTTCCTGCAAAAAACAGTAATTTAGCCATCATTCTGCCCTCAATATTGCGAATCAAAATTACGGCCAATTGAATTCTTTTCAAAGACCTCCACTTCCAGATCGCTGTGTAGTTCTTGAGCTTTATCCATCATCAACTTGCCAATTTTCTTCCTTTGATGTTCTGGCTGAAGAAATATTGTACCAATTTCATTACCCATTAACGCTATGAACCCAGCAATTTGATTATCAACTTCCGCGCCCCACGTATAGGCGTTGGGTAAATATATTTCTGGAATATCCTTCCTTACTTGTGCCTGAAACTTTTCTGGTAATAAAGGGTGTGCGATCTTTGAGGCATTTTCCCAAGCGGACATAACATCTTTTAAGTCAGCATCTTCATACCTACGAATGATTCGTTCTATTACAATTTCTCCTGAATTGCGCTAGCGGGATAAGTGACTTGTTAGTCCTTCTTTTTACCGATGAACTGTACGACCGAGGCTAGGCCCGTATGGTATGTTCCCTCGGAAACTTCTCGCTCAAGTTCTCGTAAAAGAACCGGCTCAAAGTTCGGAAACTCACGTTCGATCTTAGCAGGTGTCATCAACATATCAGGATCCTTTGGTCCACCAGTATCACGAGCTAGTTGGGCTTCCGAGTATGCTTCAAGAAGGATAATACCGTCAGTCCTCAAGCATCGTTCCACTAACGGGTACAGTCTTCGTCGCATTGCACTCGGAAGATGCGAGGAAATCGACACAACGGATCCGTAACAACTCTCTGCTGGCTCAAAAGTTCCCAGGTCAATGACTTCTGTTTGGATTTTTACGCCTTTGGACTTTGCTAACGCCTGGGCTTTAGCAAGTCCCACTTCTGATCCGTCGACCCCGTGCACTTTCAATCCCAGTGAGGCAAGAAAAACAGCATTTCTCCCCTCACCTTCAGCTAAAGAAAGAACAGGATCACGAAGCATAGTTTCATGTTCAGCAAGGAATGAATTTGGCTCCGTTCCATAGATATATTTGTCCCCGGTATATCGTTCATCCCACATGTAGCCTCCATCAGCCAAAAATTTTCAACTGACAGTATTCGTCTGTAGAGATTTAAGGATAATAACCAAAACAGAAATTTGCGACTCTTATCAATTAAAAAGGCAATTGTCTGCTATGGGTCGACAACCGCCGGTTGCCGTTAGCCCTGGAAATGTCCGCATTTGGTACTATGCTCGATCAAATCTGACGCTATCCGTCAGATGAGATTTGGACTATTACAAATTAGGATGGCCAAAGCCAAGCCGCGCCGCGCACCCCAGAAGAATCTCCATGCTTAGCCCGAACGAGTTTCGTGTCGACTCGATCAGAGAACACCCACTCGCCCCAAAGCCGAGGCACTTCTGTATACAACCGCTCTATATTCGACAACCCCCCGCCCAGCACAATGACTTCAGGATCCATGAGATTGATGATAGAGGCTAAGCCCCGTGCCAACCGATGCGCATACCGCCTCAACGTGTATTCCGCTGCTGTATCGCCACGTTGGGACACATGGTCCATTTCTTGTGGCGACACATGCTGCCCAGCCGCTTGAAAATATTCTCTCTGAAGGCTAGGTCCTGACAGGAACGTTTCAATGCAACCCCGTTTCCCGCAATAGCAGGGCTCGCCAGGACGTTCATCATCTTCGGCCCATGGCAACGGATTATGCCCCCATTCCCCAACGATCGCATTGGGACCACGTAAGGTTTGACCGTTCCAAGAAATCCCGCCGCCAACACCCGTCCCGAGAATCACACCAAAAACCAATTGTGCTCCCGCTGCAGCCCCATCCAAAGACTCTGACATCGTAAAGCAATCGGCATCATTGGCCAACCGGACAGTACGGCCGAGTCGTTCCTCAAGATCCTCTTGCAACCGATGACCAATGAGGCACACGGAATTGGCATTTTTCACAAGACCCGTTGCCGGAGAAATCGTCCCAGGCATCCCAAGACCAACAAGCGCCTCAGTCTTAAAATCCCGTTCAATTTCATCTACGAGTTGACGAATCGCGTCAAGGATTTTTTGATAGTTTCCTTGAGGAGTTATCGCACGGCGACGTGTCAGCTCACATCCACTCTCGTCCAACAAGATGGCTTCGATCTTGGTTCCGCCTAAATCTATCCCTATTCGCATACCCTCTTTTGCTAACAAATTTGCGCCATACACAACACATATGACACACATAGATTTACTGAACCTTGAGCTTTCTGTTCGTGTAGCACCGACAACACTGCGGTAGAGTCGTTGACATGAACTTCCTGTAATCTTAAAACAAGCCTGGAGCAGACATGACTTGGGAGGCAGAGTGAAAGAAATGAGTCCTGACGAAATAACACCTTTCCCAAAATTTGGAATGTTTATTCGACAGGCTCACGATTGCGACGTGAGGGGCGAGAACTTTTTTTCTCGCTATCTTCCAAGAGTGACCTGTACTGTTTTTGACGTTCGACTTCACGTTGAAAAAAACGTTTTCGCTGGAGCCGAATGTTTTCCAGAGTCTCCTCTTGTTCTTCAGGTGAGAGGGTTTTCCAATGTTCAGAATTTTTAAGTGACTCTTCAAAGTGAGCAAACGGGACGGGTCTTTGCGGTAATTTCCTTTCAGGTGAATTTGATGATTTTGAATCTTTTTCCGTGGATTCTTGTTTGACGGAATTGGGGTCTTGGGTTTCTGCTAAAATAGGGGTGGCTAACCAGAAACCTAAAAAGAGAGCAAAAAAACAGAAGGACCCAATAGAAGAATAATGCATCATGTCACCCCATGCGTATCGTCAAAGTTCTGAGCCAAAATTAACCGACAGCCCAAGCCCCTGACTGTTTTTAAGGGAACCGTACTATAAGCGTGTGGCCTTCTGCTCGTTTCAAGAAAATTCCATATCGACGAGGATTCGTATTTGCAGACAATCAATAATAGACTTGACTATTCATACTTTTCAAGATGAGGTATCGTCTAAAACTTATGCGAACCAAACACTGAACTGTTGCCTTCGTAAAGAGTCATTAGCGCTGACGCTCAAACCCACGATCGTTCGCGAATACAACCTGCTTCGAATGCAAGAATCATACGCCATTCAGTCACCCTCTCATGAAATGTTCGATTAGGAACGTCAATGATCATTTTAGCCTTTAAATAATTCAGGTCCCGTAAGAATGCACAAACGCTCTCTCTTTTTGTACTTATTTCTAACTATAGTGTTCAGTTTGATCAGACCTGTGTTGAGCTTGGCAGAAGAAGGTTCTCCAATTCTGACGATCGAGATACAGGAAAAAGGCACAGCCCTGATCCATGCCAGCATTGAATTGCCGACCGCTCCAGATCAAGCATTTATGATTCTTACTGATTACGGGCAGTGGTCGACACTTTTCCCTGAAGGCTTTCACATACACCTCACCGACTGCCCAGAAGACTGCTCGGTCATCGCTGATATGATCATCCCACACGTTCTTGTATCCTGGACCACTCACTTACGCGTCACATCACACGAATCGCCCCCTCACATGTTTGAATTACATTTGCTCGACGGTGATTATTTGCAATACCAATTGCGGTGGGACTTTTCCCCGACACAAGATTCTGAGAACACCCTTGCCACCATGAGCCTCACCCTTCAGCCCAAAGGTTCGCTCACAGATTGGACCCCAAATTTCTTTTACGAGTGGACATTACGGAATGGACTAGAAGATCACTTCAAACGGATTCAGCATCAAGTGAGGTTACGGTCTTCCAAATGACATTCAGCATATCCCATGCGTGAGGGAGAGACTAAAAGTAAGCGGTAGGTGTCAGGTTCTAGGCCGTTTAGATCGCTCTGACAAGTCAATTCTCATGATATCGAATCATATACTTAATGGACAAAAATGCGACACCAGTTAATGAGGGTCTTCTTCTTGAAACATCATTTGACACCGACCAAGATTACAATCGAATGGTCTTGGCCTGAAATTCTCTGGCAACCGATTCAAGGTTTTACCAACCCATCGCTTACAGTAGAACCCCAAATATGAGAAAGTGCGGCATGCGAAATTATCTCACCATTATTCAACTCATTGCTTTCTTGTTGTTATGGCCATTCACCAGGGTATTGGGTGCAGACCAAATCGATGAGATCACTCACAACATTAACCTCAATCGGATGCTCAGGGACATTGAATCCTTAAGCAGTACAGAGCTAGAAGGACGACAGGCGGGCACCGCTGGAGGAGAGAAATCAGCCAAATTTGTAATGAAACGCTTGAAGCACTTAGAGTTGGTTCCGGCAGGAGAACGAACAACTTCTAGGACAAATCTTTCGTGGAGGCAACAACACCCACACGCTGCAACAAAACTTCTTGAACCCGCGATGGCAGAATTTACAACCGTTCAAGGCACCCTCAAGCACACAACCTTTTCACCAAAGCTGGGGTTCGACTTTTCCCCCATCCTTGACTCTCCTTCTGCAAACATTCTGGCACCCGTCATATTCGTGGGCTACGGAATCGATGATCCTGCGCATGGCGTCAATGACTATGAAGGCATTGATGTCCACAATCGAATCGTCATGTTTCTGCGAGGAAAGCCTGAACATCATTCAACCTGGGTCACGCATGAGGAAAAAGAACAGACCGCACGAAGACACGGGGCCGCAGGGTTTATTACGCTCACGGGACCGATCCTCAATCGCTATGACGCCCGCCGAGGCATGGGGCAAGCTCCTCTCGCGATGTACTCGAGTTCTTCTGCCGACGAACGACCTCTCCCCGGGGTTTGGATAAGCGGACAGGTGGGAGACACACTTTTTACATCACAAGGACGTTCTTTGCGAAATATCCAAGCTCAACTCAATAAGCACTCGAATAACCATTCATTTGAACTGGGAATCACCGCACGTCTTCAGTTGGAAAGTAAGCAAGAATCCGGATCACTCATAAATGTACTTGGAGCAATCCCAGGACGTGACCCTCTCCTTCGAGATGAAATGGTGATTGTCGGTGCTCACCGAGATCATTTTGGCAAACAGGCAGGCCAACTATTCGCGGGAGCTGACGACAATGCTTCAGGCACGGCGGTCCTGCTTGAACTCGCCCGGGTCTTGACGAAAACTAAACCCGGCCCTGCCAGAACGATCGTGTTCATTTCATTTGATGGAGAGGAACGAGGGCTATTGGGATCAAAACTCTATGTCAGTCAGCCCACACATCCGCTTAAGAAAGTCGTCGTGATGATCAATATCGATCATGTTGGTGTGGGCAATGGCAAACTGACGGTTGGAATAACCCGGCAATCAAAAGCCATTGGAGAACAATCGGCCAAGCTGGCTGATCTCAGCGAAAAAATTCATTTCTATGGATTTTTCCCTGGTGGCGACCATGTCCCATTTTTCGAATCCGGAGTACCGACGATAACGATTGTCAGCAGTGGGAAGCACTCGCATTTTCATCAGCCTTCCGATACGGCGGAAACCATTCATTCCGAAATACTCCAAAAGGCCGCTCGATATGCGCTGACCCTCACATGGCTCCAAGCCAATCAACGTCCATAGACCATTACAGATAAATCGTTGCTCACACGCTCTCTTGTTATTATCAATTATCAAGAATTATCAGGTAAATTGATGTGAAGCGTGTGTTAAACTTCTATTGCTGATGAACTGAACTTGACTTCAAGGGAACAACACGTATAAATAATTAATTAGTTTCCTGAATTTTCTTCACAAATTTCATGACCCTAGGTACACTACATATTTCAGATTCAAAACACCACGAGAACAGTGAAACCATCAACATGTAAACTTTGCGAAACAATGAACCGAATAACACGAACATATCAACAATCAGACCTATCACGCGTATTCCGGCAAGTATGATGCAGCTTAAAGACTTGTCTCTCCTGTAGTCTCCAATTCACAGTAACGAATGAAATACTTTTCTTCGTGACGGTATGTTAAGAAAATTTCTGAGGTACAAACCGAAATCGTCCATCCTGCTCATGAGTTTCCTGAGTTGCCTGACACTCCTGCATGCCTGTTCGACGCCACAGACGACGAACATCGCTGAACAAGAACTCGCGACAGTAGAAATTGACGAGGCAGTACATTTCCCCACGCCTTCCGGAGAAGACATTACTGTCATGCCGGGAGCCTATCAAATCAAAACCGAAAGATATGGAATACGCTTGTTTGCCGAGGAAGGCACCGAGTCGGACTCAATGCTCATTGAAGCCGCTGCCACGAATCATACAGAGTCGATGACTCATCCGATAGCATTGATGTCTTCAGATAAGCAAGATCATCGAGTCATTACCTTGCTTCGTCCGAATGGCGAGAGATGGGACGCATGGGGCACACAGGGCAGTGAACATTTCCGTGCCGCTCAACCTCTTCACATACCCAGTGCACAGATCATGCAGCGTCTCAACGCGATAAATACGGACAAGGCTCTCATCCCGCAATTTTCCTTAGCTTCGGTCTCAGTCAGATACGATGACTCCAAGAAATCTTACAAAGGGGAAAAATTAAAAACCACCTGGCGACTTCCCGTGAATGATACGCTCAATTCCGGCAGCTTTACCTTCAGATGGCGAGGGTACTGGGAAAAATCAGCCTTTCAACCATCGTTCATCCCCAGCAAAGTGGTTGATCTTCAAAATCTCGTCAAGAAAAAACAATGTTGCATTACATTGACGGTTGATGGAAAAGAAGCACCGTTAACCCGATTGAGTTTTAGTAAACACGGAACTCTCCTCACCAGAGTGCAACTTGACAATGTCCGAGTCAAAACATGGCCGAAAA
>BQIU01000158.1 GCA_021603905.1 Nitrospirales bacterium | reverse complement strand
TACAATCAATGGCTTCAATGTGGGGAGGCCTATAATCAAACTTTTTACCCTTTTTGATTTTTTCAATAAAGATGACAACATTTTGAAATTGCCCTTCGGGCCCTATTTGAAATGGCTGAAGCAACCGCCACCCATTTCCATTTGAAATCCGACCGCAATAGGCAGGATCTGGAAAACTGACAAGGTTATAGCCTTTAGGGTTGGGAAGCTCACCCTGAAGCGTAATCACTCCAGACAACGTCCCTCCATTTTCTACTTGAATTTCTTCATACTTTGCCGAGGCGGACTGAATCCATAATCCCAGGAATAACACAAGTGCGAAACCAACCACTCCCAATCTCATTGACACCTCCTTACTGATAGAATCACTAAACCTCACACACTCTATCAAGAGCATATTACCAGAATTGCAGTCAAAAAAACGGGGGAGCCATGATGGCTCCCCCGTTTCTGAAACCAGAATCAAATAAGATTCCTATAGCCGTTCCAATAAATTTCCGACATTTGAGACAATTTCTTGCGTCGTGTCAGAGTTATTTTTCGACATAAACCTTTTTGATTTCGCTATTGTCATTTCAGCGATGCTGGAATCGGTTTGATGGACTCCATCTGGTCTCCTTGAGCCGTCTTGCTTCCTGAGGCAGTACCGCTTAACGGAAGGACACTCTGATCAGCAGATGGGAGCACTCGTAGGTACCCCCATTGACCTGACTGAGAGTATGGTAACCGTCCATTGCTCCAGACATAATCGCCTGGCATAGCCCAATTCCCACCTGCAGATGGCAAGTACACATCCAAGCCTTCCGAACCAGAGAACTCGACAGTGCTAATCATATCTGCACCGGGAAGGAATGGTTCAATGGGCCATTCGTGTTTTTCAACGGTGAACATTCCGTTCTGTTCACTGCTCGCACCAAATACATGGATGCGAACCTTATCCCCAGCATGAGCAAGAATCAGTGGAGTTGCAGGATCTTGAGGATCATCAACTTCACAGGGTTGGAACATCTTGCCCAATGTACAGCCAGCCTCTTCGCGATACAAGTAAGGTTCGGCTCGGTAATTGACGCCAGTTAATCCGGCCACATTTTGCACATACGGCATGAAGCTGGTTCCGATAATATTATCCTCATCCTGGAAATACAAAGCCACATCACGATAACTTTCCCGGCGTTCATTTCCTTGGATCGTACGATCCACAATCACATCAGCATTCCAACTGTTCTTGAGAGAAATATCCTCCCCAGTTTCTGGATGCCGGTACGTCGACCCCGTCGGTCCGATTATAATCCCGCCAAATAACCCGTTACGAGGATTCATCGACACATTGCCCCAATCCCACACCAACGACTGTCCTTCTCCATTAAATGGGTCGGCATAGTAGGTATAGATTCGAGACTTTCCAGGAGCGACGGTTTGATCCCCTGGATTATTTCCAAGATTCACCCCTTGAGAATCCTTGGGGTCAAAGGCTAGGCCGAACGCAGAGAATGAGGCCTGACCTTCTTTGAGCTTATTTGTAAGTTTGACCGTAATGCAGTCACCCACGTTGGCTCGTAGCGTTAGCGGCATCGGTTGCGAATCCCCTGACACTTTCGTAACTTCCTCCTCTAAGACATAAATTTTGGCTTCGGGGTTACGCAATTCAATCTTTCGTTCAAAGTCAACTTCAATGGCTTCCGGCGCATTTGAATTAAAACTCATGTCGGGATGATCCATTGCCACAACATTAAAGCTTTTCACCGGAGCATCTTTTGGACAAACAGGAAGCCTCTTTGGCATTCCTTCTGCGCCATACGCCTTATTAGGCAATGGTTGGAGGTCAGCCACGGGTTTATCTAACACTCGCATGATCCCCCAGGCTCCTTCCGAGAACTTTGAGCTACGACCGTTAAAGAACATATAGTCACCTGCCTGGTGGCGTGGACCACCAGCTTCAGCCAGGACTAAGTCATATCGTTCTGCAATCCCGATGTGCAGGGAATTCTTTCTGTTGGCTTCTTGCGCATAACGCTCTGACCAGAACGTATGCCCAGAAATCGTGAAAACATTACTTTCATTCATCGTCACGTCTAACATCCTGAATACCACCGCATCTCCTAAATACGCTCGAACCATAGCCGTACTTGGATCGCCATGGACCGCACTGCTAAAAATCTTTGATGAATCCGGATTGTTTGCCAATCGTTGCGCGAACGGCTCAGCCCGAAAATTCAAGGCCCCACCCGTCGTATGCGTGCCACCATTTAAAAATGGCATCGGAGTCATTTTAATCTTGTCATTTGGTGGCATAATAAAGGAAACGGTACGACCAGCTTCAAGCGCAACCTCGACCGGTTGGCCCGGCGGATTACCTGCCGTCACGATATTCACGGTGTGGGGAACGGTATCCATAATATGCACCATGAGTTCTCGGAAACTCCCTGCGACATCATGGCCCACACGTTCCGTCGCATGAATATCGGCCACTGGGCCTGTCCTAATTGGTTTTCCGGTTTTGGGGTCATGCCACGTCGAACCGAAAGGTTCAGCGATCATGGTGCCCACCGCACCATGCGGCCAGGTGGTCCCACCAAAGGCATGATCATGCCAGAAGACACTGCCAACGTCGGCATCTACCCAGAAGCGTTGACGGACATATTCAACCGTCACGATATCGTCAACCGGATGACTATTTTGCAGTGGCTTGGCAAAGGTTAAGGTGTCTCCAGTGATTTTGGTAATTCGTTTCACTTCTTGCCCTTTGACATTATCGGCTCCAACAAGAATCGGAATACCAACATGATATTGTTTGGCATTCGTCACCTGAAGAGTCGTATCCCCTTTATTTGATGCCTTGGTAACCTTGGCATTCATTGGGATAGGCAAGCCCTTCTTTGTAGGTTTTTCGAATTGGGTAAAGGGCCGCATGGACTGTTCATACGAAAATCCAGAAATCACACCATCAGAGGCCTGATTGTCGAACTGAAAGAAATGGAAGTGAGTATTAATTTTAGACGATTGGAAATTCGTAATATCGTCATCTAACCATTCACTCGTGAGCGTCCAATCAATGCAGTCATAGATATTGGCTCGAACAACAAGCGGAAACTTTTTATCATTATCGGCCCTGACGGCTTCTTCTTCCTCATGGACGACATACAGCAATCCATTGGGATCGACAATCGCCGGCTCTTTTCCTTCCGCAGCCGATAATTCAATCGGCAATTTAATAAAATGCACATTATAATCTTGTGAGCCCGCACGATCCGGACACAGGCTCCAATTCCCATTTTCACCGGCTTTGGCCGGTTCAACGGATCGTGTGCCATCATCGTTTAATCGAATCATCTCCAGCCAAGGTGCTGGATTATGGTCATTGGAAAATGGAGCACGTTTGCCAAAATGCGGCGTCAACCATGGCCAAGCCACTTTTCCCGTGGTTGGCTCAAACCAGATGGCTCGTCGTTCTCCTGGCTCATAGCCCTGCCATTCAGGTTTATATTTAGGATTTTCTCCTATTGACGGTTCTTTTTCACTCAGAGCCTTCTGGCCATCCCACACCCAATCCAAGACCGTGGCATCATAGGCCTTGAGTTGTCCGAGTTCATCATCTTTGTGTCCTGGTTTGCCTTGATTACTGAGCTGCATTTCGACCCAGTCTTTAACATTCACGACTGCAGGCTTGGCTTTCCAATTACTCTTTCCTGAGCCGACAATTTTAAATTTTGAACCAAACCAGTTCACGGTTTTCCCCACCAATTCATCGGATGTCACGGGCTTGTGAATTCGATCGAGACGATCTGGCAATTCACGTAAGGGAGGCATCACATCATTTTGAACACCGGGAACCTGGAGAGTGTTATACACTCTCCAATATCCCCACATCCCAGCAACATAATGATGGGCAACGTGACAATGAAACAGGAAATCTCCTGCCAGCCATTGGCACAAGCCAGATCCACATTCGGTCTCTAAGTCCAAGGCTTCTGAGGGCCCAATGACTTCCACATCGACTCGGTCTGACTTCGTTCGAACGATAGGATATTTCACCGGACCATTCTGCCCTGTGCTCCAGACCGGCATTTGCGTGGCCCGGGGACTACGCTGCCAACGAATGGACCCACCATGGGGATGATGTGAATGAAACACTTCTGATCCACCATGCACAATCCTGAATTTTGCGGGATCGCCTAAGTAACTCCGTGGAATCGTTGGAGCAGCATCTCCAAAAGAATATGAGCTGTAAGCCATCGACTCATCTTCGAACCCAAAATGTTCATGCTGCACATGCATGTTGTTGGTCCCGAACGGCTCGCTTCGGTAATTCAATGCCCGTGCACCAGGACGATAGGCATCGGTCAGTGGATCGCGCTGAGGTAAAAAGTCGCCATGCTTATTCACGGGACGAAATGCCTCGTCACCCACTTCGTGATAAATCAATACAAACTCTCGAAAACTGGGGCCAGTCCCATTTTCAATCATCACTTGCCAACCACTCGTGGCTTGCGTTGCCGGTCCCGTCCCTAAGGGTTCCCAATATTTCGATCCTCGTGGTTCCACCACAAACACCCCGAACAGTCCCATAACGGTTAACTCACGATCGTTGCTAAACGTGTGAAACTGTTTTGCACCTTCTTGCGTATCGGGATGGATATACCACTCCATGTCAATCGACTTGCCGACTTCATCTTCTTCAGCATCGTCACTCGCTCCGGCCGCTATGGAATCAGGGTTCGTGGTGAGGGCGGGCTCCCCTGTTTTGCTCATCACCATGTCAGATCCATTGATGTGTAGACTCACATCCTCACCAAACTCGAGCCTGTTTCGAAGAGTGATTTTGACGCAATCCCCTTGGTTCCCTCGAATCACGAGCGGTTGAATCCATTGGTCTTGAATGCCATTCTTGACGGCACCTGGATCACTATGTCCTTCCGATTCACGTGCCTCTGCATTTTTCGCTTCCTCCTCCCGAATTTTCTCGATATTTTCCGTGAGCGCGTACATATAACCAGGATAATAGTCCAACCATTGGTTTAATGAAATTTCAGCATTGATGGCTGAGATATCATATTTTTTCACCGGTGCCGTCGACGGGCATCGTCCTCCTTTGCCGGAAACCGGCTCGACTCCAGTCGTCGATGCAAGTAATCCATTCGCTGGTCCAGCACCATACTGATGCATCATCGACATGGAATTGTAGGCACCAGAATTATGTTCGTCGTGCCCCATTTCCTTTTGCATCTGTTCCATGAGTCGTTGATGCTGAAGCTCCACTAACGCCGCACGCTCAGCTCGTCCTTCAACAGAATTCTCGACAATCGTCTGCCCTTTTAACCTTTCTGCCCAGCCCTTACTTTCCTGGCTCATCGCCACGGAATGGATGCTCGCAGATGGGTCTTCAGCCAAACCCATCGACGGAGAACCCAAGAGGAGAGCTCCTCCTAAAGCTCCGAGCAACCACTTTGCACCAAATGTTTGACCTGTACGCGTAAACATTCAACGGCCTCCTTATTAAGTGAATACAGCATGACAAATAATTGTTCGTACTATGTGATCAAAATCTTTCACGTTTCTTTTTATAGAATGGAATATGTCTTTACGCTATATCTGCAATTTTTGACGTTCTATAGCGAATCCAATTAATTTCCAGTCGTATGAGTAAGGGAGCTCTAGGCGACAGTTGTTGCGGACCTCTGGTTGGGTTGAATAGGCCACCGACGATGACATGTGGTTGTCCCCCTGAGTTGATGATTACAGAAAGACAGCGTAATACTTCGGCCTCAAACATCGGACGTTATTTGAAACGGCTATCGGTTGATAGAAATTGTGTCGGTGAAGGGGTTCCTTACGGAAGGGTTGGGCACTCCGGAGGCCGGTCCATCACACCCAAATCCTTCACCGACATTGGCCATATACAGCAACCTTAATGCCATTCCTCAAGGAAGATCAGTCATCCAGATGATATGCAGTAATGACGGGAGGTCTGGTTGCCTATCATTGCTACTCGATATGTTTTTACTTTGTGCGAAAAATCCAGCTATTTACACCGTTTTAAGACAAGATAATAGAATAGCAATTAAAAACAACGTGTTATGATGTCTATATTATTGGACGCGAAACGAGGAACTTTGGGGAATAACGGGACAGAGAAGAGTCTTACTGAATCTGGTAGGCCTTAAGCTTATTGTAAAGATTGGCTCGGCTTATGTTGAGTTTTCGCGCTGCACGGGTTTTATCTCCCTGGGTCTCCTGCAAAACTCTGAGAATTTCCTGCTTCTCGACAGCCTTTCGAGCGGCTTTACTGATGGAAGGAAGATCTGAAGACTCATCAACACATTGCGGTGGGCCCAATATATCCTGAATAGTCAGTTCAGAACCCTGCGTAATCACGACCGCACGTTCGATGACGTTCTCCAATTCCCGCACATTGCCCGCCCACTCATGGCTGACTAGCGCCTTCATCGTCGTCGAGGAAATCGAGAGACCGGTCTTTCTATTCTTCACACAGGATCGTCCTAAGAAGTGATGAACGAGAAGAGGGATGTCCTCTCGACGATCTCGAAGAGCTGGAACTAACAATGGAAGCACAGCCAGCCGATAATAAAGATCCGAACGAAATGTTTTTTCTTCAACTAGACGTGTCAGTGGCTTATTGCATGCAGAAATGACTCGAACATTAACCTTGATAGGACGATTCCCTCCAACTGGCTTAATTTCTCCTTCTTGTAAAACTCGAAGTAGCTTCGCTTGAAAGGTCGGAATGGTATCGGCAATTTCATCTAAAAAAATCGTGCCGCCTTCAGCTTCCTCAAACAGTCCTTTGCGATCCACAATGGCACCTGTAAAGGCTCCTTTGACATGACCGAACAATTCACTTTCCAAAAGAGATTCTGGCAAAGAACTACATTCCACGACCACGAATGGAGAGTTGCAACGAGGACTTAATTCATGAATGGTCTTCGCGACTAATTCTTTTCCGGTACCACTTTCGCCTTCTATTAATACGGTCGACTCAGAGGTTGAAATCAACCCAATCATCTCGACCAATCGCTGCATTGACGCACTACGTCCAATCAAGGAGTGACTGAGTTGTTTG
>BQIU01000157.1 GCA_021603905.1 Nitrospirales bacterium | reverse complement strand
CAATCAATTGGTAGGAGGTTCAGGAGGTTTTAGCATGAATTCACGGGTGAAGAATTTACTATTTTGGGTTGTTGTCTGCTTGTTTATGATCTTGCTCTTCAACCTCTTTACCGTTCCCACCAATCCGCCAGAAGAAAACATTATTTTTAGTGACTTTATGGCACATTTGGATCGGAATGAAATAGAAAAGGTGATCATTAAGCATAACAATATTAGTGCCATTTTAAAGGATGGGACGAGAGTACGAACCTATTCTGTTGAATATCCGGATTTGGTGAAGGTTCTTAGAGAGCGGTCAGTTCAGATTGAAGCGAAGCCGCCGGATGAAAATCCTTGGTACATTACATTCTTGGTCACGTGGGGACCGTTCATCTTGTTTTTAGGGTTGTGGTTTTTTCTCATGCGTCAAATGCAAATTGGGGGAAATCGAGCCTTGTCCTTTGGCAAAAGTCGGGCTCGCTTACTGACTGAAGACAAAAAGAAAGTGACATTTGCTGATGTGGCGGGGGTTGATGAAGCAAAACAAGATGTGGTTGAAATTATTGAGTTTTTGAAGGATCCACAAAAATTTCAAAAGTTGGGTGGTCGGATACCGAAAGGCGTGTTGGTCGTTGGACCGCCAGGCACCGGAAAAACCTTATTAGCCAAGGCCATTGCCGGAGAGGCTGGAGTGCCTTTCTTTAGCATTAGTGGATCTGACTTTGTCGAAATGTTTGTGGGCGTGGGGGCTTCGCGGGTTCGAGACCTTTTTGAACAAGGGAAAAAGCATGCCCCATGCATAATTTTTATTGATGAAATCGATGCTGTAGGCCGCCTGCGAGGGGCTGGCTTAGGTGGCGGTCATGATGAACGGGAGCAAACCCTCAATCAGCTCTTAGTTGAAATGGACGGTTTTGATACCACAGAAGGCGTCATTCTCATTGCCGCGACTAACAGACCTGATGTGCTTGATCCTGCCTTGCTTCGACCTGGTCGTTTTGATCGACAGGTTATTGTGAACCGGCCTGATGTCCGAGGTCGGATAGAGATTCTAAAAGTCCACACCAAAAAAGTTCCAGTCAATGAAGATGTCGATCTTGAGCAAATTGCAAGAGGGACCCCAGGTTTTTCTGGAGCAGACCTTGAAAACCTTGTCAATGAGGCTGCGTTATGGGCGGCTCGGCTTGATAAAAAGTCCGTTGAATTAGTGGACTTTGAAAACGCCAAGGATAAGGTCATGATGGGGGCTGAGCGAAAGAGCATGGTCTTGAGTGACGAGGAGAAACGGACCACCGCCTATCATGAAGCTGGCCATGCTCTGATGGCCAAGTTACTGCCAGGGACAGATCCTGTTCATAAGGTCACGATTATTCCCAGAGGTCGTGCTCTTGGCATGACGATGCAGTTACCTATTGACGATCGCCATAGCTATTCAAAAGACTTTCTGTACAATACCCTTGCAATTCTCTTTGGTGGTCGAGTCGCTGAAGAGCTCATTTTTAAGAACGTCACGACGGGAGCTGGAAATGATATTGAGCGGGCCACTGAGCTTGCTCGAAAGATGGTCTGTGAGTGGGGTATGAGTGACACACTTGGCCCATTGACCTTTGGCAAAAAAGATGAAGAAATATTTCTTGGTCGCGAAATCAACACACGACGAGATTTCAGTGATCAAGTCGCGCTAGAAATTGATCGAGAAGTCAAACGACTGATTCTCGAATCCTATGAGCGGACAAAACAAATGCTGACCGAAAATATTCATACGCTTAGAGCTCTGGCTGAAGCGTTGTTAGAGAAAGAAGTCCTTGATGCTATGGAAGTAGAGGAAATTGTTCAGCAAGCATCCTCCATACAACCTGCCGCTGTGTAACGAATCCTGGTCAGACTCACACATTCACCTGTCTGTTAATGGTGATGTTCCTTAAGTGTCTGACCAGGATGTTCGAACCTGACACAACATCCCATATCTGATTCCCTAATATTTGACGAACTACATTTCATTGTTTTTCTATCGGATAACGTTTCCTACTCAGAATAAATAGCGCGAGGTCTTTTCATTTCCCTATAGCCGCTTCCAATAACATCCGATGTCTGAGGCGTATCATTACGCTGTGGCAGTCTTAATAATTAGCTGGAAATTAATTAGATTCGCTATAGTCATTTATCTGCCCATGCTGACGAACGAACACGGCACAAAAATTTTCAAGGCCTGTCACTATCATTTCGAATTTGAGTCACGTGTCCTGATCATGGGAGTCTTAAATGTAACCCCTGATTCGTTCTCAGATGGGGGAACGTACCTCGATCCCATGAAAGCCGTCGATCGTGTGGCGTTGATGATCGAAGAGGGGGCCGACATGATTGACATTGGGGGAGAGTCGACAAGGCCCGGGGCTCACATGGTTGATGAACAAGAAGAAATACGACGTTTGAAGCCAGTGCTGCAGGCTGTAGGACATCGCAGTTCGGTCCCGATTTCGATAGATACTCAAAAGTCTTCTGTCGCAAAAATGGCTCTTGATTTAGGGGCGGTTATCATCAATGATGTGAGTGCGTTGCGTCATGATCTGAAGATGGCCAAGGTGGTGAAAGAGGCACGAGCCGGACTGGTGCTTATGCACATGCAGGGTACCCCAGAGACCATGCAAAAATGTCCTGAATATCGAGACGTCGTAGGAGAGGTCAAAGACTTTTTAGCCAAGCGTCTTGCCGTTGCCGTGAAGGCTGGTATCGCGGAGGAATCTATTTTGTTGGATCCAGGTATCGGGTTTGGGAAAACCGTTGACCATAATTTGATATTACTCAGTCAATGTGCTCATTTATTAGCCTTAGGTCGGCCAATTTTGGTGGGGCTGTCAAATAAGGGTTTTATTGGTAAGATCATAGGTAAGCCAATTGGTGAGCGAATGATTGGTTCGGTCGCGGCCGTCGCGATTGCCATTTTCCAAGGGGCCAATATTATTCGAGTTCATGAAGTTGGGGTCATGCGCGAAGCGATGAAAATTGCTAAAGCGCTCAGAGAATCCAACACCCGGAGCCAGCGGTCTCGACAGGAGTACATATGAAAAAATTATTTGGTACTGATGGCGTTCGTGGCGTAGCGAATCTTGAACCGATGACTAGTGAAACGGCCATGAAACTTGGGCGAGCTGTAGCGCATGTATTTAAGCGAAGGGAAGGCCGTCACCAAATCGTTATTGGAAAAGATACCAGACTCTCTGGGTATATGTTGGAATCAGCACTCGTGTCAGGAATTTGTTCTCTGGGGGTGGATGTACAATTAGTTGGACCTTTGCCAACGCCTGCCATTGCATTTCTCACTCGGAGCCTTAGGGCGGATGCTGGGGTTATGATTTCCGCATCACACAATCCGTATCAAGACAATGGCATTAAGTTTTTTTCGAACGATGGCTTCAAGTTGCCTGATGAAATGGAACTCCGTATTGAAGAGCTCATTCTTTCAAATGAAATTGAGCATATCCGACCAACGGCAGGAGAAATTGGGAAGGCGTTTCGTATTGATGATGCAGAAGGACGGTACATTGAATTTGTGAAACGATCTCTCCCACGAGATATGGATTTTCAAGGGTTGCGTGTAGTTCTCGATTGTGCGAATGGAGCGGGGTATCATGTGTTCCCGAAAGTCGTGCAAGAATTGGGAGCGAAGGTTTGGGTGATTTGCGCTCACCCAGATGGAATAAATATTAATCACGAGTGTGGGGCGGTCCATCCGGAGCAACTTCAGGAAGCTGTCCGTACTCATCAGGCGGATATTGGGATTGCTCTTGATGGAGATGCTGATCGCTGTGTGTTTGTGTGTGAGGGGGGGCATGTGGTGAATGGTGACCATGCTTTGGCTGCGTTTGCCCTTGACCTCAAGGAACGGGGAAGGTTGAAGCATAATACCGTTGTTGGGACCGTGATGAGTAACTTTGGCTTTGAGTTGGCCATGACGCAGTCTGGCATCAAGGTAGAACGGACTCCCGTGGGTGACCGCTATATCTTGGAACGTATGGTCAAGGAAGACTTTAGTCTTGGTGGAGAACAGTCAGGTCATATGATTTTTCTCAATTATCATTCAAGCGGAGATGGGATGATTTCAGGGTTGCAAATGCTCAAGCTTATGAAGCGATCGGGAAAGCCATTGTCTGAACTCACGCAATGTATGACGTCGTTCCCTCAGGTGTTGCTTGGAGTCAAAGTACCTCATAAACCTGCTTTGCAGTCTTTGCCGAAATTACAACACGCAATCTCGGTGAATCAGGAGCGATTAAATGGCACAGGACGTATCTTAGTCCGATATTCAGGAACAGAGCCACTGGTTCGCGTCATGGTCGAAGGACAAAGTGATTCGATTATCCAAGAAATTGCTGAAGATTTAGTGAGTGTTGTCAAGTCGTGTATTACCTGAGTGTGTGCTCCTTGATGTTGTGATCCTTCCTCTTATCGTTGCGTTCCTCCTTGGCCTTCTTCTCGGCTCATATCTGCTCTATCTTCCATTGTTCACCTTTTCTTCGCTCGTGGCTCTAGGTCTTGTATTGGTCTGGCTAGAGCGGCTTGGCAGAATGACGATCCGCAAAAGCGGATTGGTGTTTGCTTGTACCGTTACAGGAATGGTCTGGTGGGTTGTGATGGCTTCTGCTCATGGTAACGCAGATTTACTTCAGTGGGTTGATGTTGGATCGCTGGAAATTGTGGGGGAAGTCGCTGATCCGGTTAGGCGAACTCCAGATCGTCTTGTCATGATGATTGATGTGAATCAGATCGGTCAGGGCAATGATCTTCGGGCTACCACTGGACTCCTTCGCCTTACATGGCGAGAGCCTGATCATTCGATTCATCAAGGCGATCACATTGAAGTTGTGACTCGATTGCGCAAACCCTATGGAACGCGCAATCCAGGAGGGTTTCACTTTGGTGAGTATCTTCAACGAAAGGGCGTACATGCCGTTGCCACGGTTTCTGGTTCAGGTCATGTGCGTGTTCGTCAGGTGACGGATGCAGGGATTTTCTCATTGTTTTGGCAACGGATTGATCAGTGGCGGGAAGAAGTTCATCATGCGGCGGTTCGGACATTACCTGAACCTACTCTCGGCTTATTTCTGGGTATGATTATTGGAGAACAAAGCTTCATTACCCCTGAAGTTCGAGACGTGTTTATGGCTACGGGGACCGTACACATCATTTCAATTTCTGGCTCTCACCTTGGCTTGATTGCCTTTCTCATCTTCTTTTTTGTGAAAGAAGCCGTATTACGTTTACCCATGCACTGGCTTGAGTGGCTTTCCTTGCGTCTCACCGTAACACGTCTGGCTGTGCTCATGACGATTCCTGTCGTCTCCTTTTACACGCTCCTGGCCGGAGCTGAGATTGCGACCGTTCGATCGTGGGTGATGATTCTGTTATTTCTTTTGGCCGTGTGGACGGGACGTGAGAAACATCTCATAACTGCATTGGGGATTGCCGCGATTTTGGCTCTTGTAGCAAATCCGGAGGTGATATATGACACCTCGTTTCAACTTTCTTATTCCGCGGTGTTGGCGATAGCCTTAGTCATTCAGATGAATCGACGTCAGGCTGACATTGATCAAGAAGTTGGTGAGCAATCGAGTGGACTGGTGGAGCGCCTATGGCAACGGACCAAGCAAGCATGGTGGATGACGTTCGCCGTGACCCTTGCGACGTTGCCGTTGGTCGCGTATTACTTTAATCAAATAGCCTGGCTTGGGTTAATCAGCAACCTGGTGGTGGTTCCGTTTGTCGGGTTTTTGGTCATTCCTCTTGGTTTAGTATCGGTTGTGTGGGTCTTGATGACAGGATCAAAAACGCTTCCGCTTGGGTTTCTTCATCAAGCGATTGCAGATTCTTTAGTGAAGATTGTGAGTATATTCGCTCATATCCCTGGTGCGGAGTGGCATGTCGCGTCGCCGAGTATATTGATGATCCTTCTGTTTTATGGTCTGCTCATCTCTATTGCCCTCAGTACGCACATGACAACATTACAGGTGAGTTGCGGAGTTAGTGTGTTTGCGATTCTCTGCTGGTGGGCATGGTCCCCACGCGTGAATATTGACCAAAATACGATGCGGGTCACCTTCTTAGATGTCGGGCAAGGCGATGCGACCGTGATCGAACTTCCAGATGAAATAACCATTCTAATTGATGGAGGGCCGGCGTATACACGCCTGAATATGGGACAAGCAGTCATTGGGCCGTATTTGTGGGATCAAGGGATTCGACGGATTGATCATGTGATTGCGACGCATCCGCAATGGGACCATGTTGGGGGATTACCTTGGGTTCTCAAGTCCTTTGACGTAGGGCAGTATTGGAGTAATGGGATTGCACGTGAGCAAGCATTCTATCAACGACTCCAAGAAAGGATTCAGGAAGTTGGTCTGAAGGAGCAAGTCCTGAAAGGGAACGGTCAGGAGATTACACGCGCTGGTCCGTGTACGTTCAAAGCCATCAGTCCATTACTGAAGGCTGGAGATACTCCTGAAGCCCAGGTCTCTTCTGCCAGTGGGTCAGCGCTCAATAATTATTCGATTATCACACGGCTCGATTGTGGACAACATTCTGTTTTATTGACGGCTGATGCTGAAAAGGGAGCGCTCTCAAAACTCAATCATTTGCCGGATGTTCACACAGCCCGAGTGGTGAAGGTGCCACATCATGGAGCTAAAAGTTCGTTATATCGAGAGTGGATTGATCGGCTAGATGCAGAAGTCGCCGTTGTGTCTGCCGGAAGACACAATCGATACGGTCATCCCTACCCAGCAGTCGTCAATGCGTATTCGGAAAAGGGAATACCGTTCTATCGAACGGATCAAGATGGGGCTGTGTGGATTACCGCCAATCTGGATTCCTCGGAATTGACTGTTCACACCGCAGAGGAGCGGAGGTTGCAGCCTATCCAAATTGACGGACATATTTTAGAAAACGAATGGAAGAACTGGCAGCGGCTATGGCGCATGTGGGCGAGAATCGAGCTGTTGTCAAATGTAGTGTCTGCCGAGTTGCTCACGCGGCGACTGGGTCCGTGCTTGTTTCTTCGATTCCATCTATGAATACTCTGCCTGCGATGACCTTGGGCAACTCGTTGAATCCTCGGAGCCGTCGCCAGGTCC
>BQIU01000156.1 GCA_021603905.1 Nitrospirales bacterium | reverse complement strand
CAGCTTCCAGACCTTCCTGGGCTTTGACTGTTTCGGAGGCGTGATTCCGGATGAGAGTAGCATCTGCCGGTTTCGGCATCTCTTGGAAGCACATGGGCTCTCGCAACAGATCCTCGCTGCTGTGAATGCCCACTTAGACTCTCATGGCCTTGTGCTGAAAGCGGGGACGATTGTGGACGCGACCTTGCTGGCCGCCCCCGTGAGCAAGCAAAACAGCCGCCAGGAACGAGACCCCGAGATGAGTTCGACGCGGAAGAATAACACCTGGCATTTCGGGGCCAAAGGGCATATCGGGGTGCAGGCCCAAGGGCAGCCGCTTATTCATTCGACCGAGTTTACCACGGCCAAAGTGCATGATGGGCAGATGCTGGAGGAGTTACAACACGGCGATGAACAGGCGCTGTTCGGCGACAGCGCCTATACCAAGCAAGCGGACAAACGCCAAGCCCGAGCAGACGGCTTCTATTATGGCCTCTCAGATAAAGGCTACCGTAACCATCCCTTGTCCTCGTCCCAAAAGAAACGCCATCGCCGGCATTCAAGTATTCGCGCGAAGGTGGAGCATCCCTTCCGGGTGATCAAGCACCTCTGGGGGCACCGCAAGCTCCGGTATAAAGGCCTCGCCAAAAACGCGGCGCAGTTCACCCGGCTGTGTGCCCTGTCAAATCTGTTTTTCTGTCGGCAAGAACTACTTCTGGCAGATTGACGAAGGCGAATCACCGACGAGCAGCACCGACAAGCCATGAAAGGGGAAGCAAAGAGGAAGTAGACAGAAGCTCTAGACCAGAAGAACCCCTTAACCCACGATCCGGGAGCTCACGAGCCTCAACTCAGCTGCCTTTTGCAGAGAGTTCTATAGGTATTGCAGTCAGGTCTAGCGCGGAGACGACTATTGACTCCAATACGTCTGAGAATCTTGAAATAGGCATCACTGTGAATGAGACACCTGATGTCAATATTCTAGAGAACATTATCCGACATGCCACGATCACCGGCCTTCGCATCGATGCTGACGGCGCGCAAGTCGATGGCAACATGCTTGAATATGATCCGAATATCGATCCAGTTCCAATAGCAAAAAGTGCGATACATTATTTTAGCGGTAGCGGTGGACAGGTCAGTAACAATTCCATGACCTCAACTGCTCAGACTGAGCATGCCATCCTTGTGGGCAGCCTGAGTCCTATTCCTCTTCTGAACAACGAAATACGTGGCTTAACGATCGAGGGGCAAGGCACTGTAGTCGGCCACACTAATGGGATTTTTATTGGCAAAGGCGTGCAGTCAGTCACCATAAATAATAACACCGTCGAGGCGATACACACGGGATTAAATGGGGAGGCGGCGAATGAATTAGAGACCATACAAGTCACATGCAATAATTTGACTGGATTGACCAAAGACGCGGTTTTTTCAGTACCTGTAGACGCTTCTCGAAATGTGTGGAGCGAAGTTCCAGCTCCTGTACAAGTTTTGGATGGCGAGCCTGTCGATGGGTATGGCGACTCAGGAACTGGCCTTCCGTTTTGTTCGAGCGATTATAGCGGCGTACGATCTTGCCCCGCGAACCCATTTCGTTCATTCAAGACCAATCAAATATCAGACGATACCCCGTGGGTGGATACGACCTATACTTGTTCTCCGTGATGTATCCGGTGCAAACAGGAACAAAGCCTACGGATTTGATGCTGAAGTCATGTGACATGCAATTCTTGAGTGATGGAGTCAATGATGAGTCGTGATCCCACATAAATAAGCATGAACCACATCCTAGGCAGTTAGACCACTTGATATCGCATACGATTCGTGAGGAAGCACGTCTTTATTGAAATTCTACTTGACCCCTAATGGTGGGAGGAAGTCTGGAGAGCTTGTCAACCTTAGAAGGGTTGGTCAACACGCCGATGCGATTACCTGGTTTTGCATGGATTTAGACAGTCAGGGTTGCAATGGTTAGGAGCATGATACATTGCCTCAGTGTTTGTACACTTTTCCCCCGCTACCAAGTCGTTGGCTTTTCCTCCGCTTGCAACTCTATTCATGATAGAGCTATGTTTAAATGTCCTTTTTTATCAGATGTCTTCCTGTGTGATCTCCACTCGTCTAAAGATCTATTTGAATGGATCACAAACCGAAAGAGGTTGAGTCAAGAAAGCAACGGGCTTTCCGAATTTTTCATGCTGCTGTGGCAGCATTGCTGAAGACTCATGCTCCCACAGCCGCTCAACGTTTGCCTGATATCTTGCTGTCGAAGTCTCAAAATGTCTCTGAATGTACAGAGTATTGGGAACAGTTTCGTGGGGAATGTGAAGATCTCGCCGCTATTTCCTACCGGCACGGCTCATTAACACAGGCCATTGAGTGGGAAGTGCTGAAACTGCAAACGCGGATCAATTCGGCTTCCAGTTGCCAGGAAACACCTTCGGTCCCTTTGTTTCGAGATCGTCATGTGCACATCGGGACGCTTATTCAATTATGGCAGCGTCTTTCTCTCGAAACGGAACATGAATTAGCCAAACAGGGCTATGATACTTTGTTCGATGTTGGACCGTGGGGAGGGTTCAATTTTGCGGTTCAAGAGGACGGATATACCCGCATGCCCTTTGCCCGGTTGACTCTCGCTGTTGGGAGTCTTCCAAGTACTCCGATTGAGGACCAGGGCGGGCCTTTCTACAAAGATTTCCTGCCTCGGTATTTAGCCGCTCTTGAATCCCATGGTGTCACGATTCCATATGAGTTTGAATATCAACACCATAAATATGACGACTCCGGTCGACTTGAAGAGCTTTCCTGCACCTATCATTTTCCGCACCATACCTATGAACGGCGATCGTTTGTAAAAGTTCGCCTCTCGCGAGCCTTTGAGACGGTTGAGGAAATGACTTTGTATGATTTTCTTGGACTATTGGAACGGTTACACTTCACAACCGATTGGGATGCGTATCGAGAACAGACAAAAGACATCGATGCTAGATTCGATCTTCAAGATTTCATTTCTCTGAGTCATATCACGGAAGGTGTCTATCAACGTACGGTTGCCGAGGAAGACCTGTTGGTAGAGATTAAAGATGCTTTTCGAGGTGCGATTCGAGATCGAAAGATTCTGTATCAGTATTTAGATGTTGTGAAAAAATCAAAATGGATTGAGAATCTCTATTGGGGAATTGCCGAGCGTGCTCTTGGAATCAGGAAATACCAACGGCCTGTCTCGTTTACCCGAGATGTGTGTACACAGATGCCTCCGCGACTACTCATTCCCGTCAGGCGACATCTCCAAGACTATCATCGACGACTTGATTCCGTCCCGACATCTGCATCTGATTGAGTGACGATTATCACAACCGTGTTGCTTCCAATGTCCCGATGCTTCCGGAAATAGGATGTCGTCGCAATTGCCCAAAGCCTTCAGCCTTCAACCACTCTTCGACTTCTGACCATCCATAGCTCCGGCCCGTATCTGTAAAGGCGTACATGAGCAGGGAGAAGACTGCCGCATCTACCGGTTTAGTTCCCGTGTCATCGAGAAAAAACTCCACAATGAAGACCTTCCCTCCAGGCCTGAGTGCTTGTTGTATTCGACGAAGAAGGATTCGATCTTCCTGAGCATTAAAATCATGGAAGATGTTTGCGACCAATGCCGCATCACTGTTTTGAGGGAGTCGTGCGGTAAAGACATCGCCACGACGAACGGACAGACGATTACCCAATCCTCGCTGTGTGATCAGACGCTTTGCAACAGAGACGGACTGATCAATAACCACGCCGGTTAATGTCGGGTAACGTTGCGCGAGCGCAATGGCATACGCCCCGGAACCTCCGGCGAGGTCAAAAAACGTCGTCGCCCTGCGCGGCATTCGACAGGTTCGAATCGTGGGACGTGCCAAGATCAGGCTTCGTTCCTCCATAGCCAACGCCAATCGCTGACGGAATTCTGGACTCTTGGTAATTGGTGCCCACCCCTGTCTTCCCTTTTTTATGACCTGAACCATATCTGTCCAATTTGACCAATGATGGTTCAGTAACCACAACAGATTCGTGATGGCGGTCGGGCTGTTTGCATCAAGAAATTTTCGTGCAAGTGCTGTGTTCCAATATTGCCCTGCTCGCTGGTGAATCAATGTCAACCCTGCCAATGCATTCAACAGTAAGCGCATGCCTTCTCTGTCAGAACGGCAGGCTCGCGCTATTTCGTGAGAAGTCCGTTTTGTTTTTCCAAGAGTGGTGAAGACGCCCAGTTCATTCGCAACCAACAAAACTTTGGAGTCGGCATAACCATTGGCCAGTTGCATGAGATCTTGGTAGGTCATTGGCAAGACTCCAGTATGCATGGCGTGGATAGAGCGGTCCACATATTGTGAACCATATGAGGCCAGTGAGTAGCAGCATGTCTAAGCAAATATCGATGACCGAAGCGATGTGATTTCATATTATGAACTTCATGCGGGGGATTCTTCTCACTCGTGTCAATGAACTGTAGGTAAAGGTGAATCAGTATCGAGATTGATCAGCAATTAGGATCCCATTGCTTACAATGGTTGGATTACGCGATGTGTTGTAACGCAATAATCCGAAGAGATCAAACCTTGTTGTCTCGTGCTCGTGACTTCTGTTCTTGCTGTTGTGACGTACGGCATCTTTTGTCTGTGTATCTGTAGGCATTGCCGTTCCTTCCTAACCATCGATTCAATTTCCCCTGTCCTAAATGGAGTCACACGTTCGTTGTTTGAGGTGTGATGAAATAGGTCAGTCGGCGTTTGAAGTCTTTCCTTCGTTTCAATTCCTTCATCAGAAATATTCATAAGAATTCACAGGTTCGAATAGTTTTCTGGGTATGGGTGACATGGAAGGCCGTGCGGCATTCATGTTGCTTTTCTTTTATGTGATGCAACTTCGCAATCAAATTTTTTGTGGCCTACATGAAGAATAATAATCAGGCATTTGCAGTTTTTCAGAAGCATTCATAAGTTTTTAAAGATCTAAGGAAGCCACTCAATGAATTTTATACTTTGGAATAATTGGCTGTTGATGGCGTGGCTTACACCTGCGTTCTGGGCGGTGTCCTGTTTGATTGATGTGCGCTGTATCGGTGAGCGTGTATTTCGTTATCCGTCAGATGGCCCAATCATCTCTGGGCTTTTCTGTGTCCTTCCGCTGGCTCTGCTGTTTGCGGAACTTGGTGACTGGGAAGCGGTGACTTTTTCGTTGACTTGGCCTGCACTCTTGGCTGGCGTGTGTTACTTCCTTCACCTGTACTTCATCTTTAGAGCGCTCTTTACGATCAACGATGCATCCTGTTCAGAAATTTTCAATACCTTGACGGTGTTCGTTGTTCCTGTCATGGCGTTTGCCATGCTAGGCGAACGCTTGGCCCCGATCTATTACGTGGCCATTGTCCTTGCGTTACTCGGTATTCTTGTGCTGATTCGGTATCACCTCTCCGGTCTCCACCGACTGGCAATCGCTTGGTTAACCCTCGCAGTCATAAGTATCTCGCTGACAATGGTTTTGCAGGCCTGGGTGTTCGAGCACATAGCGTATTGGAATGGGATCGTGTTGTTTGCGATAGGCACGTTCGTGACTGCGCTGTTTTATCTGTAGCCTCCAACGGGGACGGCTCCAGCGCATTGTCGGATTGTATCGGCGTTTCTGGAGGATTTTTCTCTTGGCAGAACTCCTTCAACTGGCAGCGGTGTTGGCCTCGCAGCGCGCGACGGATATTGGACCATCGGTATCCTTTGTGGCGGTAGTGGAATGTAGTCTTCCGCTATTTGTGATGGTGTTTAGCAGCGGATTGCTCTTGATTTCAGAACGATGGAAGGCGATGAGCCAGGAATTTCACGACACCTTGTTGCTTCAAACAACTTCCATCCCGGTCAAATTGACGTCAGTCGCGTTTATCTTATGTGCGATTGTCATGGTGCAAACCAAGGCCAGCTAAGGATTCATCTTGAGGGAAAGCAATGTATGGATATGAAAATCTGCACCTATCTGATCAACATAAAAATTTATATAACCAAAAGGAGGGGAATCATGAGTATCAGTAATCGTGTTGCGGATCAGTCTTTCGTTCACTCGATGACTCAGTTTGTCTGGCTCTCGGTGATGGTCATGGCGATGTGTGTGTTGTGTCTTGTATGGACACAGCAGCAGGCACATTCTCAGACGATTGACGACTCAGCAGTCAACGTAAAGATTAAAGAGAATAAATTTATCTTTGATGGCCATGTGCTCTGGAGTATCGACGACGGAGAGGTCCGGCCTCGTCTTTCTGGCGAGCTGGACCTGAAAGATGCTGGAGGACTCTGCGGTCGCATGCGTATGGATTTCTATGCGGAGGGGCATGTCTTATTGCTCTCGAAATATGGTGGGGAAGTCTGTGCAAAAGGGGATAGTCGACAATCGTGGTCGGTCTCTCTTGATCCGTATGACAGCAATAAATTGAATGAGATTAAGGTTTCTATTGAAAAGAAAACTGCGAGTAAAGACTGGACCATCATTGGGTCTGAGACTGTGAAACTCAAACCGATTCATCACAAAGTCAAAATTACTGAAGATGGGTTTGATTTTGGTGGCAAATCCTTTGCCCTCGGTGCTCCGACAGGTTCTGGCGATGTGACGTGGTCATGGAGTGGCGGGAAAATCACACCTCGTGTGACTGGCACCATGCACATTAATAATGCTGCGAGTGCTTGTGCCCGATTGCAGATTAAATATTTCTCGCTTGACGGAGACCTCCTTGAAACAAAAGTTGGTGGAAAGTTTTGTGCCTCTGATAATTCGCATTGGTATAAAAACGTCGATCTCAGCAAATACAGTGACTGGAAGATTGCGTCTATTCAAATCAATCTTCAAACCCTTGGATCAGACAATTCCTGGCGCACGGTAGGCAAGAGTTCCAGTCGGTACACCCACGTTTCGAGCAATTCATCTGTTCGACTCACGGGAGGGAGGCTTTGATTGTGTTTATGCCAAAATTCATTGCGTTGAAGGTTTCACATCTTCATGAATCATTTAATTTTTTGGATACATGTACATAAAAAAAGAGACAGAATTAGCAGGTGAAGCAATTATTCTGATGAGTGCATTTTTGTCCGACGTATCACGAGGTCAAGTTATTCAACAGATAGAG
>BQIU01000155.1 GCA_021603905.1 Nitrospirales bacterium | reverse complement strand
GCTACTTTCCGGCTGAAGCTGGGCATTCCCAATCGTCGGGTCGCCGAGGCTTGCCATGCTTGGAAGTTTAAAGCCTTCTCCATAGCCGGTGCGGACACGCGTTGAAGGTGTGATCTGATAACTCAGCGCGACTCTCGGGCTGACCTCTGCTTCAAATCCTTCAGGGATATCGACCCGAAGACCCATAGTGGCCTGTATGTTAGAAAGGAGTGTTGCAGACATTTCAGCAAAGAAGGCAGGAGTTGATCGTGTGTTATGAAAATCTGTTTTCTGATCGGTTGGTGCTCCGAGAGCTGTGAATTCCTGGATACCCTTTCGTTTGCCAATTTCTGTGGTGAGTTGAACGCCGCCAGCAAGGGACCAAGTTGGAGCGAGGGCTAACGTATGCTGCCATGTTGGCTGTATACGAGTGTAGGTGGTGTCAAAATTATTTGGAGGAATTCGAAAAATCAGAGGCGATGATGCGACTCCTGGGCTATCGCTGTCTTGTGTCCGTCGAAAGAGGCTGAACGAAAGGTTTTGTTCCCAAGCATTTGTCGGATTGTGGCTAAGGTGGAGTCCAGATACGAGTTCAGAAGTTTTACGTTTATCGGTTTCTCGAATGAAAGACAGCCGTGGTCCACCACTTCCTTCTGGAAAGCTCCGTGTTGAGGTATGGGTGAATTGCCCGGTGAGACGTAGCTTGATAGGAAGATCGTCATCCCAATTGATATGCCACCCTGCTGTTCCCAATTCAAATCGATCATTTTCGACCTGTTCATCATTTCGAGTGTGTGACAGCGAGACGGCATACGTGAGAGGACCAACGGGGCCATTAGCTTGGAGCAGTTCTCGAGTAAAACCGAAGCGTCCGGCCGCACCTCGGATGAGCTGGTGCGATTCCTTTCCGCCTGCTTGCGTAATGACATTGATGACTCCTGAAACGGCCTCGGACCCATACCGTGCTGATAATGGACCGCGAATGATTTCAACCCTCTCGATTCGCTCAGGTGTCAGTGTCGAGAGGTCAACCGAGCCGCCTCGTTGATTGGTGGGGTCATTAATGGGGACACCGTCAATCATAATTAACGTAAAGTTCGGATCACCTCCTCGAATATAGACGGAATTGATCCCGCCTCGTCCGCCCATCTCGTCAACATGGAGACCGGTCACTTGCTGAAGAATTTCACTGAATCGATGGGCTTGTTGATTATCAATGTCGGTTCGAGTGATAACGGTGACGCTGGCAGGAGTCTGAGTTAATGGAGTCGGAAGCGCAGAGGCGCTGACAATAATTGGATCGAGTTGCGTGATCTCAGATTGATCAGATGCATGAGACGTGGAAGCACTAGATAACAGCCAGATGAATACGATGGTTTGACTGAGGAGTGGGATGAGTGGCATGTGATTTTGTCTGATCTGGCAGAAAGTCGGCGTGAAAAGGCGACGATTCTTGAGAATGATAAAAGGCGTCGTTGATCAGATTCGAGAAACGCACTTTATCATACTATAGCTATAGCGAATCCAAATAAGTTCCAGTGGTGACCTTTGCGACGATTGTTGTGTTGTCCTGTGTGACTTCAATAGTTAACTAACATTCAACACGATTTTGCTCCTGAGGTGTCGACTTGAGGTCGCCAAGCCAGCGTGGGTACCTGCTTCAAACATTGGAAGGTTATACCCGCTTGGATTATAGCGAATACAAATACGCTCCAGCTAAACCATGAGGACTTTCAACGCGATATCCAATGTGTCAAGAGTACGAAAAATCATTGAATCGGCTATAACTGCCAATGATTGACGTTTTCTGTCACGTATTGGCTGTCAACATTGTACAAGTTGGCGCTTTATCGTTTCGGTATAACTGAATCGGCTATAGGGAGAAAAAACAGGAGAATCGTTTGATGGATGATGGTGGTAGGCGTTCTAGGACAGGTGGAGCACGTTTAGGCGAAGTGACGTCATATGTCTTACGTGATAGTCACGATCATTTTCATCCAGTCCTAGGAAATGGCACATGCCGGTTACCTTTATTACACTTCAGTGTGGAAAAGACAATCGACTCATTGACCATCTAGTAGTTAGTGGGGAGACATGCTAAGTTTTACTATACCTTGCTAGGACATCAATAAGTTGGACGTGTTGGTGGTGTGCTCCCTATGCCGTTGAGGTGGGACGTCATGAGTCTCAACTCACGGCATCTACTCAATTTGTGATGAGTAGACGCCGCAAAGATTGACGTGTCTTTATGGATCAACCTCAGACCCTTTCTATCATCATCCCGGTTTTTAACGAGCGTCAGACGATCGAGGAACTTCTGCGTCGAGTGTTACAGGTCGAACTGGGTGAACTGGAGAAAGATATTGTTATCGTGGATGACGGCTCTACTGATGGAACGACGGAATGGCTGCAAGAATTTCTGCGTACCCAAGATGCCGAGGGACATTTTGGAAATTCAGCTCAATCTGAAAGTCATGTAACCTATCGAAACGTCAGGGTGTTCTTCCACGATCATAATCACGGGAAGGGTGCTGCATTGGTCCGAGGGTTTCAAGAGGCCAGTGGAGATATGATTTTGGTGCAGGATGCGGATTTAGAGTATGACCCGCATGACTATGCCAATCTCTTAATACCTCTTTGTCAGGATACGGCTGATGTGGTCTATGGTTCGCGATTTCTGGCTTCTAAAACTCCTGCCTGGACCATGGCGGGCTACATAGGAAATAAGTTGATGACGGCACTTTCCAATTTTTTTACTGGACTGTCTCTGACAGATGTGTGGACAGGGTACAAGGTCTTCAAACGATCGGTGGTTTACCCTATGGCTCTGAATGAACCAGGTTTTGAACTTGAACTTGAACTGACCAGTAAAGTGGCGTACGAAAAGTGCCGGATTTGCGAAGTGCCTATTTCTTATTGTCCTCGCAGTCGAGCCGATGGGAAAAAGATTACCTGGAAAGATGGCATCAAAGCCATCCAATGTCTGATTCGATATCGCCAAAGTAAACTTCTTGGTCAGCAGCGCCAAATGCAAAAATTTTTAAACCCCTAGAACCCTTCCTCTATCTCTTTTCTCTTCCGTTCTTTTTTGGTCATGATTGTCATTTTCACTTTCTATAGCGAATCCAACAGTTGGAATGCCTGGACACGATACCATGCAAGAAGGTGCAATCTTGCATGGCATTCAGCGGCGTGACTCAGCCATCGACCTGATGTATCAATGACATGTGTCCAGGTCCAGTTGAGGTACATCAACTAACCTCGCGCGATTACTTACTTCAAACATGTGAGGTTATTTGGGTCGGCTAAAGCCTGGTAGGCCATCGCGCCCTATTCCCTATTTTATGGTTTCGCAAGCCTGTAAGGTGAAGGCTTTCATGTCAAGAAGTGAAGGCTAAAGCATACAGTATTTCTCGTCTGCTCATCTGTATCATCTTGTTTCATGGAATTCCAAGTGTTTGAATTGTTTAGGCTTGAACGAACATTTGGTCTGACCGAATCCTAGGGAACACGTCTTGCTGTCTTTTATAGCGAGTATGGTTAGATTTTTTTGTTCTTGCCTGAATTAGCTGTGAGTTAAGGAGAGTGAGGCCTTTTGTTTTATTGGAGGAGGAATTTTCATGATTGCTCGTATCATATCAGCATTTTCCGTTTTCATGGTTGTCGCCATTGGTGGCATTCTTACTCTTTTACCGACTCATAACAGACCAAGTGAAGAGAAGCATTTCATGTATAGGTTTTAACAGGAGGGGGGCATGGTTGTACGTCTGACATCAGCACTTATCATTGCTACTATTGGTGGCGCTTTGATGTTTGTTCCTGTCTCGGGTTTTGCAGGTTCTGCACAGGATGCGTTCAAAAAGTTGCAGGGACAACAAAATGGATCAGGAATTAAAGCTCACTCTGCCAGCTCGGCGGGCAAGGCAACTGGAGAGAGCGGGGCGGAAAAAGAGAAAGCCAAAAAGGCTATGAAAAATGTCGTGAATAAAGGATCTAAAAAGTCTCAAAATTAAAGGATTTTGGTTTATGAGGAATTAGCCGGATAGTGAAATAGTTTTAAAGCAAACATATACGCTGTAGGGTTGGCTTTTAATACCCCCTCATACTTGCTGGCTCTACCGGTACAAAGGGCTCATTTGGTTTCATCCAAATGAGTCCTTTTTTCTTTAGGTCTATATTAATTGGAGTTCACAAACCAGTCACGGGTATTATAGAGAATCCTATTAATTTCCAGTTGTATGGGGAAACGAAGCCATAGGCGACAGTAGTTCCGTAACTCGGTGCCCCCCCCCGATAGGCAACGATGCTTGAAAGCCGTGCTGTCCCTGAGGTGTAGATAGAAGGTCGCCTAGGCGACGGTTGTTCCGTAACTCGGTGCCCCCGATAGGCAACGATGCTTGAAAGCCGTGCTGTCCCTGAAGTGTAGATAGAAGGTCGCCTAGACAGCGTGATGCTACGCATCAAACATCGGAAGGTTATACCCGCTTGGATTTACTGACAATGATTGACGTTGGATATCACGTATTGGATATCAAAATGGTGCAAGTTGGCATTTTATCGTTTCAGTATTACTGAAACGGCTATAGGCACTCTAGTATGAAATAAGAGAAAGGCATGTCAAAGGCTTATGTAATCTTTTTGTTACTGGGGGACGCACTTTCGAGATGGTATGCAAGGAAATTGGATGATGGATTGAATGGTCGTGATTTGCATTGTACGGGATTGAGGGAAATCTTGTGTGCTCATGATAATCAGACCAGGGTATTGATTGATAGCTTGTAAAAGATGATTGATTTCCTGGTTGGCATAGCGATCATGAGTATCGAAGAGGCCAGGTCTTTTTCCGAAAAGGGCATCGGCTTCGTCAAGGAACACAATGGATTTTTGCACTTTCGCCTTTCGTATGACCGAGGATAAATGTTTTTCAGTTTCTCCAATATACTTCTGAATCACATTTTTTACATTGAGTTTCAAGAGTGGCCGTGTCAATTCGACAGCCAAGGCTTTGGCGGCGGCTAATTTTCCCTTTTGATCAGATCCTGCAAAAATAACTGAGGTTGGACGTAATTTGTGATGATGCGGCTTGCTCATGGTACTCTGTGAGGCCAAGTCTTGCCTGAATTTTTGCGAGAGGGCTTTGAGCTGGTCGACAGTCTGTGGAGACAGGATGAGGTTTTGTAACGTATGCTGAGGATTTCCTTTCAATGTAGACTGATGGTCGTTCGATATTTGGAGAAGGTTGTTGTTTGAAGCTTCTAGAGGAAGGCTCAACGTTACGACAATGATCAGCGTGAAGCTATTGATGAGTGTGGTCATAATTTGAGTCATAAGTCTAATGGATAATTTGTTGTACTCGAAAGATCTTAAGTCAATCGCCTTATGGTGTACAGAATTTATTCTGTGATAGGTGACTAGTCTTGCGTGAATCATATGTGTCTGGTCTAACATTTTAGGATTCGGCTGTTCGTTTGATTAACCTCCTGTGTTCAATGGGCTATGAATGTCATGAATTTTAGTATCCACTCCTTTCTCGAAAAAATTTTAGAGCGTGTCTTGCCAGACCATGGTTTTGCGGATCATCTCCATGGAAAATTTCGTCCCGATGCGACCGCCTGGGCTATGATGGTCCTCAACAAACAGGGCATTGAGTCTGAAATTGTAAGATTGGCTGGAGATCGATTATTGAATTATCAAATGCCTGATGGACGAGTGGTCATTTCAATTGATCATCCTGATGTCCTCTGGCCTACACCTTTAGCTGTCTTAGCCTGGCAGAATTCGAAAATTCATCATAATAGCGCATGGCAACGTGCGGTGCTGTTTATGCTTCAGGCTACAGGTGTTCACTGGGAAAAGCCGGATAATGATTTCATTGGACATGATACGGGGATTCTAGGTTGGTCTTGGACTGATCGGACTCATTCCTGGGTCACTCCAACCGCTTTATCGATGATGGCCTTAACGGTAGCGGGATATGGTGATCATTCCAGAGTGACAGCAGGGGCAAACTTGTTGCTTGATCGACAAATTTCGACCGGCGGATGGAATTACGGGAACACATCGGTACTTGGGAAATCGCTTCATCCTTTTCCGGAAACAACCGGAATGGCTTTAAATGCTCTAGCTGGTCGTGTTCCGCGTGAAGCAATCGAACCCAGTCTTCAATATCTTCAGGGTCGAATTTCCACACTTCGGACGCCTCTTTCGCTAGGCTGGTCAGTTCTCGGCCTCAAGGCGTGGTCGGTTTCGCCAGATCAAGCCCAGGAATGGATTGTTGAAACGCTTGAACGGGACGCTCAATACGGGGGGTACGATACACCCTCGTTATGTCTGTTGTTAGCTGCTAGTCTGGCAACTGAAGGATTGGAAAGTCTTATCGTTCAAGAAGTCGAGGGTGCCACACCTTCTTAAATCATTCTGGATAAGTTGACGCTTCTACGTATGTTTCATCATTCACTCACTCCTTCAAGATGGACGCGGCGTAATTTTCTTAAGTTTCTCTTGGCTGGGAGTGCGCTTGTCGCCTCTTCGTCGTGCGTGACTCCGGTGAGGCGAGAGTTGGGTTCACAAGCCCAGGTGTTTGTTGGCCAGGAGGATTCGTATGAAGGTAATCTTCGCAGTGTGATGGAGCGAGGGTTTCAAGAACTCGGGGTCTCAGCTTCGGAAATTCAGGGAAAAAAGATTTTACTCAAACCGAACCTTGTTGAAACCCATACGGCAAGCGCGCATATTAACACGCATCCGTTAGTCATTCGTGCTGCGGTTGAGGCTTTTCTTAGTCTTGGGGCTCATCAAGTCGTCGTGGGTGAGGGCCCAGGGCACCGGCGAGATGCCTTGCACATCTTAGAAGAGTCAGGTCTAGGATCGATCTTGCACGAAGGCCGAATTCCTTTTATGAATTTAAATGAACAGATGGGCTATGCCGTGAGAAACCAAGGTCAATGGACGGCTCTCTCCACCTTGACGTTTCCTGCCGTTTTTCGCGATATCGATTGGATCGTCTCAATGCCAAAGCTGAAAACGCATCATTGGGCAGGCGTGACATTGTCCATGAAAAATCTCTTTGGTGTGCTGCCGGGTCTTTATTACGGGTGGCCGAAAAATGTGTTGCACCATCAAGGCATTCATGAATCCATCTTGGACATTTATGCCACGCTCAAACCGCATTTTGCGATTGTGGATGGAATTGTCGGGATGGAAGGAGATGGCCCAATTATGGGCGATCCGAAATCTGTGGGCGTGTTAGTCATGGGGA
>BQIU01000154.1 GCA_021603905.1 Nitrospirales bacterium | reverse complement strand
ACCTGGCGACGGCTCCGAGGATTCAACGAGTTGCCCAAGGTCATCGCAGGCAGAGTATTCATAGATGGAATCGAAGAAACAAGCACGGACCCAGTCGCCGCGTGAGCAACTCGGCAGACACTACATTTGACAACAGCTCCTTCCGGATGTTCGGACCCTGCTTCCAAGAGGGCTTGGATAACCGTTTGTAAGTCTGACTGATAGGAAACCCCAACATCGATTTCGACCCGCGTTCGTGGATCACTATGAGACCAATTGGTGACAGTCCCGGAGATGAACTCGGCATTGGGAACAATAATCGACATGTTGTTCAATGAGCGAATCGTGGTTGATCTGATGTTAATTCCCAGGACATCGCCTTCAATACCGCCGACCGTAACGCGGTCGCCAACAATAATGGGTCGTTCAAATAACAGCATCAGTCCCGCAATAAAGTTTGAGGTGAGATTTTGAAGTCCAAAACCAATCCCGACGGATAAAAACCCAAAAATCACGGCAATACTACTGAGATCAATGCCAATAAATTGAAAGGCAATCAAGCCTCCCACAAGCCAGAGAAGGTATTGAACCATTCGAATGAGGGTATAATGAGTGCCGGCACTCAGCTGAAGGCGAGACAAGACTCGTCGTTCAAGAAAGATTCGCGCCATTTTGCTTGCGATGATCACAAGGCTAAGCGTTGCACAAAAAATGAGAAGAGATGACACGGTGATGGGGGTTTGATTCACGGTAATTATTGAATAGTTCATGAACGCAAGAACAGTGGTCCATGTGGCATCTGACATACCGTACTCCTTTCATCATGAAGAATCCGTCACATTTCAATTGTTTTGAGATCATACAATGGGGAGCCGTTCCAACAAAGCACGTCAGGTGTCTTTTCCGCTGGGCACTTCTCTGGTATTGGTTTACAATGGGAGCAACTGGAGCAACTGTCTTGGATTATTTGAGGAACAAGGGGAGCCTTATGACAACGGAACAAGGACTTGTATTTGCTTGCCGGTTGACCGGAGACGGAGGCGCTCAGTCGTTGACGTGGGATGAAATCAAAGCGTGGACTTCCGCACAGGGCGCACTGTGGGTTCATCTTGATCGGACGGGAGCGGATAGTCGACATTGGCTTCAGCAAGAGAGTGGGCTGAGTCCTCTCATTGCTGAAGCGCTTCTTGAAGAAGAGACACGACCTCGAAGTATGGTCTTTGATGACAGTTTATTCATTACGCTTCGAGGGGTGAATTTGAATCCTGGAGCAGACCCGGAAGATATGATTTCGATTCGTCTCTATATTCAACCTGATCGTGTCATCACCGTTCGACACCGTCCGTTAATGACGATTCAAGATATTCAAGCAAGCCTCACGGCGCAGAAGGGGCCAAAGACACCGGGTGATTTGCTAACCGTTTTATCGGATCGATTAATGGAGCGCATGGCGCCTGTGGTGAGCCAGTTGGACGAAGAAATTGATGATCTGGAAGAACAGATCATTGGGCAAGCGAGCTACCAGCTTCGCAGCCGGCTTGGCGCTCTCCGACGGCAGATCATTTCACTTCGCCGGTATATTTCCCCCCAGCGGGAAGTCGTGGCACATCTTCATCTTGCTCAACTTTCATGGTTGACCTCTACCCATCGTGCGAGAATCCGAGAAGTGGCTGATCACCTCATTCGCTACGTCGAAGATCTCGATGCCGCTCGCGACCGTATGGGCGTCATGCAAGAAGAGTTGACAGGTAAATTGTCTGAACAAATGAATAAAACGATGTATATCCTCACCGTATTAGCGGGAATTTTTCTTCCCATTACGTTTGTGACTGGATTATTGGGAATCAATGTTGGCGGTATCCCCGGATCTGAAAATCCCGGGGCATTTGTTTTTGTCTGTGTGTCCTTAACCTTTTCGGGTTTGCTTCTCGTCGGTGTCTTTCGTTGGTTGAAATGGTTGTGATGCCGGTTTGTATTCATACCACAAGGCCTTTCTAAGCCATCGAAGGACTTAGAAAGGTCTTGTGCCTATCGCGATTGATCTTATTTTTTCGGATACTCCGTCGGTCTTTGTTTCTGGCCAAATTTCGTGGCTAACGAATTTGTTTCAGTAACGATACATGCCCATGAGAAGCCTGGAAAAATGGTGCGCTATACGAGTCGGTGAAAGGTAGGAGGCAGAGTCGCGATAGGAGCTCTAAAGAGTTCTTATCATGTGCGACCTGCCTCCTCTTAGATGGCTGTGGACTCTTTTAGTAACTGGTCAGCCCTTCAAGGGCGCAGCTTAAATGGAGGCTCAAGAACTTCTCTATCAATTTCAAATTGCACCCTATAGGATTTCGGTTCTATGCTTTGCACATGAATAGAACTCCCAACGCCGATCCCTCCCTCGTTCCGTGGTTCGCCACCGAGTGACCCAATCTCAGACGAATACGAATACACGGCTTCGACAACCAGATCATCAACAGGTCGGGTGATGTACAGAAATCCTTCGATCACTTCTTTGTCTGCAACTTGCGGAAGCGGGCCATTGAGCGCCTGTGCAATATCCTCACAATCTATTTTCACTGAACTGAATCCTGAGAGTTGTCTTGATTCCACATTGATGCCTCGTAATGGACGGTTTGCTGATGTCTCTGGCACAGAGGCTAAGACTGTCACCGTGGTGTTTCCTGGGGACATGACATTCAGAGCAGTGGCATAGCTTCCAGGTTCAAAGTCGCGATAGTCATAGACGGCGGGTCCTAAAAGCACTCTTGACTGAGGTGGGGTGAACCCGGGTTTAAATCCACACACAAATTTTGCTGCATAGACGATTCGATTGAGTGGGATTTGAGGCTGTGGAGAAATGGTCTGAGCCTGGGCAATAGGTGTGAGGATATTGACGCCTCCTAGGGTCATCATCAGCATGGCCATGGTGATGATTGATCCTGTCCAGGTGTGTTGACGGCGGCATACGAATCGGTTCTGTTTCATGATGGATCCTCCTTGAATGTTGAAGTGAATGAAAATCGTAAGTGCTGAATGAAAATTTTTTGAGATGCCGGAACGATAGTCGTTTCCTTTCTATTTGATGAATTTGAAATTGTTTTCTGCTTTCTTCATGTCTGCAAAGGAAGATGATGGTCTGTTGCTTATGAATACGAGATGAGTTGGCGATTGGATTTATGAGGCAAGGTTTTTTAACGATGAAAAATAGTGAAGGGTGGAAAAATGAAGAAGTGCTTGCTCGACATTGCTGTCATGAATAGTTGGATGTGTGCGAGGAAAGAGCTAGGAATGGGAGGCGTTCTGTAATGGTGAGGAGAACAGAGGACGGGAGGTAAGTCTTGAAGGTGGATGATGTGTGGGGATAAAACGCGGCATCAGTGTGACATATGTTCACTAAGCATCGTCTGGTGAAGAGATCGATGGGTTTTCATGTTCGCGTATGCAACGGTTACCGTCCGTACGAGTTTCATCGTTGAAAAGGGCTTGGTGAGCGTGGCGATGGCTCCGGCTTCTCGGGCTCGTTGTTGAACGGCTTGGGTTAATTCTCCTGTTATGAGAATGAAGGGGAAGGTCTCTGTTGAGTCATGTCTTTTTAGTAGAGTTTCAATGAGTTGAAGCCCATCCATACCCGGCATGTTCAGATCTGTGATGATGAGATCAATGGGATATTGTTCCATTTCTTTTAATGCTTGAAAACTATTTTCAGCCTGTAGGCAAGAATAGCCTGCACTCTCTAGCGCATCGCTGAGGATCAGTCTGATATCAGCATCATCATCTACGATGAGGATATGTTTTATGTGTAACGGTTCCACTGGTTTTCTATATTCTGTCTCTTGAAGTTATTTTGTTCAGTGCTATCAAACGGAGCATAGAATGTGCCAGGTAATCACACGTGTTCGGGAGGTGAATCTTTCCTGAAATTTCTCCGTATGGACCTATCTGGGTTCCAGGGTGAAAGAGCTTATGACGCGAATTGAGCGAAAATTCACAGGCTATAGTGTGTGAGAGTGCACATCTTCTGGAAGTGACATCCCTCTCAGGATGAACTTCATGGGTATCTGAATATGGAAGATAAAGGAATTGTTACTTAACGAGTGAGGCAATTGTTCTCTATCAGATAAGGAGAAAATAAAGTTTGGCCCTCATTTGAGTCATAGTATTGTATTGAATTCCAATAAAGGCTAGCCGTGAAAATTCATCGTTGTCTCCTGTACTGTTTTTTGCTGGAGAGGCAAGAGGGAATAATGGCAAGGATCTAGAAAAGTGGTCAAAAAATAAGAAAAAAGATTATTAAATCGTTAAAAACGAGAGCGTTTAAATAATTAAGCTAATGTAGGCATTGATTTTTTCGTATAATTCATGGATGTGCCGTGAAATTTGAATGGCAGGGAATGTGATGGATTTATTGTAAAGTTCTCCAGTTCATGAGTGTGATTCATTGCAATGAACTTAAAATGTATGAATAATCAATGATTTAGGAGTTCTATATTTACTTGATCATGTTAGGAATTCATTATTGTACAAAAACAGTGAAATAATATTATAATTTTTCAAGGGTTGGCCTCGGTATTGCTATTAAAATTAGGTTATCTTGTTCGTGACTGATTCTCGTGAAGGTCACTTGATTTTTTATATGTATTGCTTGATCAATTAAAGCCTAATTTTCATTCCTCTTCTTCATTTCTCACCTGAGTGATGTTGAAACAGCTATAGCGCAAGCCTTGCTTCAAACAAGAAGTGAGCATTAGTCATCATCTTTTACCATTTGATTTAGGCGGGACATATGCCAATGAACAACCACATGTCTGAAATGCACGATCCGGACGTATCTTCGATCCGCATTGATCAGAGTTTTTACCGAAAGTTACTCGTCGTCTCAAATATTCTTAATTCACAGCGGGATACCGAAAGTTTTTGGCGAGCCATTACGACCAATATCAAAGATATTATCGCGTGGGAGCGAGCGGGGATTACCTTATATGATGCTGAGCTCGATTCGTTTCGATTTTATGCTGTGGAAACGAGTATGCCAATTGTCAAATTGAAGTGCGACACAATTATTCCTAGAAAGGGCAGCGCGATTGGCTGGGTCTATGAACATCGAACTATTCATGTCCGGCCTCACTTACAGTCCGAACGAGTTTTTTTAGAAGACGACTTGTATTTTCAAGAAGGTCTGGGGCGGATGATCAATATACCATTGCTTGTCCGTGATCAGTGTTTAGGGTCATTGAATATTGGGAGCGTGCAGTCTGGAGATCCGGATGCTGAGACTGTGGAGTTTCTTACGCAGGTGGCTACGCAAATTGCATTTTCCATTGATCATGTCAAGTCATATGAAGAAATCAGTCAACTCCGTGAGCAGCTAGCGAGAGAAAATGCTTATTTGCTTGAAGAGATTAAGGGCCGACATGACCTCGGCTCCATGATTGGAAAGAGCGAGAAATTCAAAAAGACGCTAGAGCTTGCTCGGGCTGTCGCACCAACTGCAACCAGTGTCTTGATTATGGGAGAGACAGGGACAGGCAAAGAGATGCTGGCCCGATACGTACACGAACATAGTCCACGTCGAGAGAAGCCGTTTGTCCGTGTCAATTGTGCGTCCATCCCATCTGGTCTCGTAGAAAGCGAATTATTTGGTCATGAGAGAGGAGCATTCACGGGAGCGGAACAGTCTCGTCAAGGGAAGTTTGAATTAGCTCATGGTGGTACCTTATTTTTGGATGAGATTGGGGAAATGCCCATTGAAGCGCAAGCGAAATTGTTGCTGGTCTTGCAGGATGGCATGGTGGATCGAGTGGGAAGTGCCAAGCCTCTTGCGGTGGATGTGCGAATGATTGCCGCCACGAACAATGACTTAACGCAAGCCATTGCCGATGGCCGATTTCGATCAGATCTCTATTACCGTCTGCATGTGTTCCCCATCACAACCCCCCCGCTCCGTGAACGTCCCCAAGATATTCCCGTGTTAGCTGAATACTTTATGAATCAGTATTGTCAGCAATTTAAGCGTAAATGTCAGAGTATTGAAGCCGATACCCTGGAACGATTAATTCAGTACACATGGCCGGGAAATATTCGAGAGCTGAAGAACGTGCTTGAACGCGCGATGATTCTTTCGAATTCATCCGAATTAATCATAGATGACACATTAGTAAATGCCCCTCGACCTGAATCTGGAGAGCCATTGCCGAGAAACCTCAAAGATCTGGAGCGGGTGAGAATTCTTGAGGCTTTGGAACGAAGCGAGTGGCGCATTGAAGGTCCGTTAGGAGCGGCGAAGCAATTAGGGTTGAATCCAGGCACGCTCCGAAGCCGCCTTAAGAAGCTTGGTATACACCGTCCACGATATTCATCTGCATAGTGATTTGCATGTGCTGGCAGTGCAACAGGAGGATTGAAGATTGTGGTCCGTCTTAAGCGATAAGATCATGTGTCAGTCCCCTGTTCTGGTTAAGTGTTCACCATCATGCTCACCTTTTTCCCTCCTTCTTATTGTCGTATCTTCATCTCTTGATTAGCTGATTCTTCCTCTCTGTCAAAATATTCTCAGTGCAATTGTGAGGTCGGAGTCTTACTATTCTCCTCTGAAGATTTCACACGATTCTCATTCTCTGAAGTTTTTGATTTTGCCGAAGCCTTACGTTTTTTAGGGGTAATTTCCCTCGCATTTCGCACCCCGTAATCGATAGATCGTTCCATGAATATTCTCGGCCTTGATTTGTCTTGTGCTGAATTTTCAAGGCTAAGAACTTCATGAATTACCGTTCAACCTTCACGAATATGTGAAAAGACACAGTATTTCAATGGCTTTGGGTTTTTTATCTTGATGATATGTATCAGGCACATAGGTTGCTATTTATGAATATAGATTGGTTGCAATTGAGGAATACATACGGCCAACGATCGCGTTATTTATAAATTTTTTTTGTTTGATTGTTCTGCCTAAAAAAGAAAGGAGGGCGTGTAGCCTGCATTGTATCCAACACATTTTATTCTCACTTAATCATGGTATTCGTGAAAGGAGAATCGCATGAAATTTTTGTCTCGGCGGCAATTTTTGAAAGTGTCCGCTGGAACCGTGGCGGCTGTAGCGTTGGCGGATAAGGCGCTGGCGTTGACAGCTTTGCAGCCAGTCATTGAAGTGGGCAACCCCCTGGGCGAGTATCCGGACCGGTCGTGGGAGCGGGTCTATCACGACCAGTATCGCTATGATTCCTCATTTACCTGGTGTTGTTCGCCCAACGATACGCATGCCTGCCGGATTCGGGCCTTC
>BQIU01000153.1 GCA_021603905.1 Nitrospirales bacterium | reverse complement strand
ACGGTGGATAACCGACTGACCACTGTCGTCATTCGCTTTCTTCCATTGCATCGTCATGTGCTCGGATTGGTCCATGATTTTCAATCTGCCACCGACCTATCACCCGATAAATTGGAACAAGGTGACGCTTCGCCAAATCTCATTCGCCCCCCAAGCCTGCGAGAAGGACCGTTCTCACGATCCGGAATTCCTAATATCCAGGTGTCTATTCCGCTACACGGTCTTGACGATGTTGAAAGCGCACCGCTTGCGCAAAATCTTGAAGAAACATTCATCAAGAACTTGGCAGATAGTTTCCAACTTAAGGTAGTCGAGGACACTCCAACAGATGTCAGTTCGTTTAACTGCTCTGGTCCCCTACCCATGATTGCAAAGTTTCTCTTCACGTTAAAAGCGCTGTTCCCCCCTGAGTCTACAGAAACGTAAGAAGACGCCGTACTGTACTAGCAATCCCCACGTCAGTCCCACAACTTCCGCCTCACGGCCTTTTTCCCATAGGAGAACGCCTATGAAGTTCACCTGCACTCGCGCGAATCTTCTCAAAGCGCTCCAACTCTTTTCGCACGTTCTGGATAAACGAACTGCCGATCATCACGCACTGCACTATGCCATTGGCATATCCACGCACCAAGACCACCTAAGACTTCATGCAACCACGCACGATGTCCATCATTCTCTATCCATTCCAGCCACGATTGCCAGAACTGGTCGCACGATTTTGCCCTTCGATGTCATCTTCGATTTCCTCAAAGCTCTTCGTCAAAAAACTCTCACGGTGTCCATCAAGACAAAGAAAGAAACGATCCATCTTGAAACGGGGTCCAGCCGGTTAAGCCTTCCAACCATCTCTTCAGATTGGACGCTATTAGCACCCCCTCCCCCTGATGGGAGTGCCCCACACCTGACACTTCCCAGTCATGTGCTCGCTTCACTCTTCCATCCTGTGCTTTCCGCTGTCGCGAAAGAAAACGGACGTTACCGCTTACAAGCCGTTCACGTTCAAATCCTACCAACGGCCACGCCGACGCTCACTGCCGTTGGCACAGATGGTCAGCGTCTCACCCGTATGACGCATCAAACCGGATCATGGGTCACCAAAGCCAACCAACCTCTGACTGCACTGCTTTCTAAACGCACCGCTCGTCTGTTAGTCGAAATCGCCCAGGAGTTCTCTGATGAGACATCGATCTCCCTCATACTTACAAACCCTACCTGGATATTCGGTTTTCCAAATGGTGAAGTTCGGACACAAAATCTCCCAGGCATGTTTCCCGACTACACAAGAAGCATTCCTGCTCAGGAATCTCCAACGATCGCGTGTTCACGGACCTCCTTGATAAGCGCCCTACGACGCATGGAAACCATCAGTGATCCCTTGTCACATCCCATTACTATTCAAACCAATGAATCAGAAATCCTACTCTCCACCGTGAATGCATATATTGGTGAAGCGCATGAACCCGTCGAGGCGACGGTTCAGACCGACGGTATGACAGTTGGAGTTAACGGAAAGCTATTGTTAGAAGGTTTAGGAACGATCGAAGCAGAGAATATTCATTGGTCAATGGCTTCGCCCGAAGCTCCGTGTGTGATCACCACCCCAGATAATCCTCACTGGACACATGTCCTGATGCCAATCCGGATGTCATAACCTTATTTTACGCGGTAAAACGAATACGATTCAGAAAAGCCCATCAACGCCGCTCGTAATGTTAACACGTCTGTTATTAGACATGAGAACACGTCATGACTCTCTCCATCTCCCTTCCAATCCCGCCATCGATTAACCACCAATATGCGACTGTTCGCGGACGACGCATCCTATCGAAAACTAGTCGCAGCTATAAGGCCAACGTTCACTCACTCTTTCTCTTTCATTGTCGAAACTTTACTAGCATGTCCCGCGACTACCATGCTCAATCGTTCACACTCACCCTACACTTCTATTTTCGTTCGCTCTTAAAGCGCGATCTCGATGGCGGTTTAAAAATTGTTCAGGATGGAATCTGCGAGGCACTGGGGATCAATGACAATCTTGTGACGGAAATTCATTTATACAAACATGTGGACAGAGACAGTCCACGTGTCGACTGTGAACTCAGTATAGAGAAGCAGACTTAGAGAAAGTACAATTCTTGCCAAGATCTAAAGATCTCATATTATGCTGTAGTGGTCGGTATCTGACCTGATAGACAAAGTCTGGATAGATGCCGATTCTTGTAATATCAGACATTCGACTCTAGACTTAACTTGGCTGTCATCGGCCGAGGCTGTGTGAAAACTCACGTTCTCTCTTCTTGCACTGCTCCCGTAGCCCCGTCAGTCCCTCTCCTCTTCATCCTGTATTGTTTGTTTTGCCTAGCACTTTTGGGTTGAGTCAGCACGAGCCATTCCCTGATGGCTCATCGAGAGCGCAGAAACACTTATCTTTGCCTGCATGAGGACGCCCCTCACGCCTGGATCGCGTGGAAGAGCGGTTTCACGCCTAGGATCGAGAGCACCCGTTTGAAATTGTACGCCAACACATGCAAACTCATCTCGGTGCGCACCTGCTTGAGAGTTTTGGTTTGGAAGTGGGTGTAGCCCATCCAGGCTTTCAAGGTGCCGAACGGATGCTCGACAGTTTGTCGTCGAGTGCGCATCCGCTCCGGTTCTCGATCGAGGCGGGCTTCGGCGGCTTCGAGCACAGCTTCATGTTCCCAGCGCGTCACTCGTCGGTACTCACTAGTCGTGCATTGCGACTTGATGGGGCAGGTCGGGCAGTGGGAAGACCAGTATTTGTGGAGCGTCAAGCCTTTCTCCTGTGTCTCGAATCGCCAGATGAGGCGTTCCCTGGCCGGGCATTCGTATTCATCATCATCCGCGTGGTAGATGAAGTCGCGTTTGCTGAACAAGCCTTTCTTCGTGCTCCCCGATGTCTGAGGCTTGGGCAGATAGGTCGTGATCTGGGCCTGAGCACAGGCGAGGATTTCCTCACTCGTGAAGTATCCCCGGTCGGCCACCACCTCGAGCGTCTCCGAGCCTATGGCCGTCTTGGCTTGTTGCGCCATGTGGTGTAACTGGTGACGATCGCTGCCTGTATTGGTCACCTCATGGGCCACAATCAAGTGGTGCTCAGCGTCCACGGCGGTCTGGACGTTATACCCGACGATTCCGTTGCCCCTCGTTTTCATCGACCGCGCATCCGGGTCTGTCAGGGAGAGCTGGTGGTCTGGGGCTTGAAGCATCTGGACTTCGAGCGTTTTAAGACGTTTCATTTCCGTCTTCAGGGCCGTGATCTTCTCCTCTAGCCGTTGGGTTTTGTCCTTGGCCACCGCCGCTTCGTGTCGATCCGCGCTGGCCATCTGGCTCAGATACCGTGCAATGCTCTCATCTATCTGTTGCAATCGGCGCTGCATCTTAGCCTTCGTAAAATTCTGGTCTCGATTATTCACGGCCTTGAACTTACTGCCGTCGATGGCTACGAAGGCGTCGGCAAACAGATTGAGCTTCTTGCACAGCATGATGAACTCGCGACAGACTAAGCGGATGGCCTTGCCATTGTTTTTGCGAAAGTCGGCGATGGTCTTAAAGTCTGGTGCTAAGCGTCCGGTGAGCCACATGAGCTCCACGTTGCGATGCGCTTCCCGTTCAAGACGACGACTGGACTGCACACGGTTGAGATACCCGTAGATATAGAGCTTGAGCAGAATCGTTGGGTGGTAGGCTGGGCGACCCGTTTTCTCCGAATGGGTCTTGAAGCCAAGCCCGGAGAGATCCAACTCGTCAAGGAAGACATCGATGACTCGTACCGCGTTATCCTCGGCGATATAATCATCCAATCGTTCGGGGAACAAGGTCGCTTGGTGGCGATCGGTACCTTGAATAAATCCGCTCATTATTAACACCTCCGTAGGAAAGCCCTATTATACTCTCCCACCGAGTTTTCACACAGCCTGGGCCAGAAGCGGCCGTTCGGGTGAATCATTTCAACCTCAACCTAAAAAACCAAATTATTACCTTGCTTGTCTATCCCTTGCTACCAATTCCAAGTTCCCACTTTTTCCAAATCAGGTATAAGGCAGGAATGATTAAAAGAGTGAGAAGGGTCGCGGTTACCATTCCCCCAATCATGGGAGCCGCAATGCGTTTCATCACATCTGCCCCCGTACCGTGGCTCCACATGATGGGTAACAATCCCAAAAAGATCGCTGAGGCCGTCATGATTTTGGGACGTACTCGAAGCACGGCACCTTCGATAACTGCATCACGAAGATCTTTCAGGGACTGAAGTCGGTTCTCCTGTTGCCGACGGGAACAAGCCTCATCCAGAAACATGATCATAATGACCCCGGTTTCAACGGCCACACCTGCCAAGGCTATAAGCCCGACCCACACAGCTACGCTGAGGTGGTATCCCAGAAAATTCAGATACCAAATAGCTCCGACCAAGGAAAAGGGAACCGAGAGCAGGATCAGCAGGCATCGAGGAATAGACCTAAAATTGAGGTACAGCAACACAAAAACGAGAAAGAGCGTTAAGGGAATAACGATCTGAAGTTGTCGTTGTGCTCGTTCAAGATATTGGTATTGACCTGCCCATTGTAATGAATACCCAGCGGGGAGCTTGACGTTCTCGTGAATCAAGGCCTTGGCCTTCTGGACATAGCTCCCCAAGTCTTGGCCAGCCACATCGACAAACACAATACTGGCAAGCGAGCCGTTTTCGTCTCTAATGGATGGAGGACCAGTTGTCTTGGAGATGTGGGACAGTTGTGCGAGAGGAATATGTTCTCCTTGTCGTGTGGTCACCAACACCCGCTTGAGCGCATCAATATCCTGACGGAGTTCGCGAGGATACCGAACATTAATGGGATAGCGTTCTCGGCCTTCCACCGTCCAGGTAATGTTTTTTCCACCAATGGCCGATTCGATAACATCTTGCACATCGGCCACAGTCAACCCGTATCGGGCTGCCGCCACACGATTCACGTCAATGTCCAAATAATATCCTCCGGTGACCCGTTCAGCATACGCACTCCGGGTTCCATCAAGGGTGTGGAGGAGGCCTTCAATCTGTAATCCCAACCGTTCCAATTCCTCCAACTGAGGTCCTAATATTTTTATTCCGAGACTACTGCGAATACCCGTGGCGAGCATTTCTGTTCGGGTTTGAATCGGCATCCACCAAATGTTCGGCATACCAGGCATTTTGACTTGCCGATCCATTTCCGCAATGAGCTTGTCCCATGTCATGCCTGGCCGCCAGGCTTCCTGAGGTTTGAGTGTCACGATCGTCTCCGCCATGTTCAAAGGAGCAGGATCGGTTGCAGTTCGCGCCCGGCCCATTTTCCCAAACACCCGGTCGACTTCGGGAAACTCCTTTAACAATCGATCCTGGGTTTGAAGAATCTGGCTGGCCTTTTGTATGGACAAGCCCGGAAGGGATGTGGGCATATACAACATCGTGCCTTCGTTCAAGGGGGGCATGAATTCAGTCCCGAGTTTTTCATAGAGGGGTAGGACCAAGATCATGCCTCCAATCGCGAGGCCCATCACCAGCCATCGGAAACGCAACACGCCTTTCACTAGGGGGCTGTATATCCAAAGAAGAAGTCGGTTCAAAGGATTTCGGCGTTCTGCCGTGATCCGACCCCGAATGAGCCAGCGCATCAACAACGGAGCCAAGGTGATCGAAACGAACGCGGCAAAAAACATAGCAAACGTCTTCGTAAAGGCGAGGGGTTTAAACAAACGGCCCTCTTGCGCTTCCAAGGTGAATATGGGCAGAAAGGATATGGTGATGATCAGCAAGGAAAAAAAGAGGGGCTTGCCCACTTCTTGTGCTGCCCGAATAATTATTTCCTCGCGGGACTCTCTTCGGCCCTGGAGCTCCCATTCTTCTAATCGCCGGTGCGCATTTTCCACCATGACGATGACGGCATCAACCATGGTTCCTATCGCGATGGCAATGCCCGACAGTGACATCACATTCGAGCTAATCCCCAGGTAATACATCGCAATGAACGAGAGCAACACGGCCACGGGAAGCAGAAGAATCGGCACCAGCGCTGATCGAACATGAAAGAGAAACAGCAGACTGACCAGGCTGACCACCACACTAATTTCTACGAGCTTTTCTTTTAATGTGGCAATGGCTCGTAATATCAGGTCCGACCGATCATACACGGGGACGATCCGAAGGCCTTCGGGAATAGACGGCTTGATGTCTTGCAATTTCTGTTTCACCCGGTCAATGACATCCAAGGCATTTTCGCCGTAGCGCATGATGACGATGCCCCCAACGACCTCTCCTGTTCCATCCAACTCCGCGATACCTCGCCGTATATCCGGACCGATCGTGACGTGTGCGACATCCCGGACGGTAATCGGTGTGCCCTGTTGATCCGTGCCGACAGGGATCACTCGGAGATCATCGAGGGATTTGATATACCCTCGCCCTCGGACCATGTATTCCCGTTCGCTGGCTTCAATCACTCGCCCTCCAACCTCGTTATTGCTTCGACGAATAGCCTGAATGACCTTGGATAGGCCAATGCCGTACCCTTGGAGTTTCACCGGATCGATTTGAACCTGATACTGCTTCACGAACCCGCCAATTGATGCCACCTCTGCGACTCCGGGTACGCTTTGCAGCCAATAGCGCAAAGACCAATCCTGAAAGGATCGCAGGTCGGCCAAACTCTGTTGGCCGGTGTCATCCAACAAGGCATATTGATAGACCCAACCAACCCCCGTGGCATCAGGGCCCAGCGTTGGCGAGACGTCTTCTGGCAGCTTGTCGCCCACGCCTTGCAGATATTCCACGACACGGCTTCGTGCCCAGTACATGTCGGTCCCATCTTGAAACACAATGTAGACAAAGGAGAGCCCGAGAAAGGATTGTCCGCGCACATATTTGATGCGCGGGGCTCCCAACATTGATGTCACAAGGGGATAGGTGATTTGATCTTCAATTAGGTCCGGACTGCGGCCAGGCCATTCGGTAAACACAATCACTTGGACATCCGACAAATCGGGCAAGGCATCAAGTGGTGTTCGAGCCACAACCCAGATTCCCCAACCCATAAGAAAGAGAACCAGTACGCCCACCAGAAAACCGTTGCGGGCGCTCCACCCAATGATGCGTTCAATCATTGAGGGTCCTCCCCTTGTTCTTTTTTCATGTCCATCTTCTCATCCATCCCACTCATCTCCATGGTGCCCATATCCATCTCGCCCATCTGTGCCTGTTCCATTTTGACCCCGCCCATTCCCAACGCGCCCATCATGTTACTCGTGGACATG
>BQIU01000152.1 GCA_021603905.1 Nitrospirales bacterium | reverse complement strand
CGCTGAGAAGAATTTTCGGAAACTGAATGCTCCGCACATAGTCGCGCAAGTTGCGAAAGGGCACCGCAAGACAGAAGGAGTTGACAGCCCCAATGAGAGGGTGGCCGCCTAACTTTTTACACACTATTTGACAACGGCTCGTGGTTACTAGATAAAACCCTAGTCATGTTTACGATAACGTCTAGTTCTCCACGGGAGGACGGAGATCGTTGCCCGTGATCTTTACTAACTATTCGATTTGACATTGTTTATGAACAACGTCGTGCAGGAAATGAAATGTTTCACTGAGTTGACACACGGAACCATCGCTCTTGGAGGAAGCGATGGTTGTTTGTGTTGCCAATTATGCGGTCACGTAGTGAACGCTCAATGAATGTCTTTTACTATTAAGATCTGAATCCAGAACCTGCTGGAGTTTATGATTGAGCAAGCATGTAGGTATTCGTCATCATTATTTTCCGCCTTCGACGAAAATCTGAAATGGCAAGATCTTGAACATGTCTAAACATATTTGTACGAGTCTAATGATCGAGTGAGCCGTGTTCTTGCATTTCGCCTCTTCACAACAACGAATCTTCATGGTATCGTTCGGCGTAGATTCGATATTCTCCTATAAAGAAAGGATAGGTATGCCTACTCAACGTCACGCCAAACGTACCGTGAAAAAAGTCGCCAACACTGCAACCAAAGCCAAACGTACCGCGAGTAAAAAGACTGCATCTGCCATTCAGCAGGCCAAAAAGAAGGTCGATCGTAAGACAAAAAAGACTTCTCAGGCGATCTCCGGCGCCAAGAAAAAAGCGGCCACTACGGTCAAAACCACGAAAAAGGAAGTGGGGAAGAAGGCTACGCAAGCTTCTCGCACATTAACTGATGCTAAGAAAAAAGCGCTCAAGTTGAAGCAGGCTGGGAAAAAGAAAGCTGCCGTTGGTCTCAAGACGGCCAAAAAGAAAACCCGAACGGTGAAGGGGAAAGCCCAGGGAGTGGCGAAGAGAACAGGTGAAGCTGTGGGGAAAGCTGTGGGGAAAGCTTGGGGCACTGCGGAGCGCGTGGCCAACGAAGCGGTGAAAGCGGGGAAAAGACTCATCGATTGAGTTCCATGAGTCTTGCAAGGTTTTTTGCAAAGTCGATGATGTCGTTGTCTCATCTCTGAAGTCCTTTCTTTGAGTGAAACTATTCCATAATAGGTGTTTCGTTATCAGCTATGAGTGCTAAGATAATATGAAGAATGAGTTTTTGCCCATCGTCTGATTAACGATTCTGTTGGAATGAAGAACTGATGCCACACCCAAACTCTCCACGTCCATCACGTTCAACAAATCAAGGAAATTCCCCCGACGTGGGCCCTCTCGGCGCAGAAGAATTTTCAGAAAATGTTGAACTCAACTTTCAAGATGATAACTCGGGTGTCTATCCTCAGGCTGGTCAAGGTCAGACAAGACCGCCGACTATTTTTGTGATTTTCGGTGCACAGGGAGATCTGACAAAACGAAAACTTATTCCTGCTTTATACAACCTGGCCGTCAGTCGTCATTTGCCTCAAGAATTTGCGATCCTTGGAGTTGATGGTGTTTCGATGAACACCGAAGATTTTCGTGTCAAAATTCGTCGAGATATTCAAGAACTCTCAACTCACCCGATTGAATTGACGATTAAAGAGTGGCTGCTCGACCGTTTGTATTATCTGTCTGGTGATTTTCGCAATCCACAAACCTATGAGCATTTGCGGAAAATGCTTTCCGAGTTGGATACTCAGTATGGTACGGGCGGAAATTATCTCTATTATATGGCGACCTCTCCATCATTTTTTGGAGAAATTGTCCAAAATCTCGGAGCCAAGGGGCTGGTCGCACAAGAGAACAAACAAGCTCGACGCATCGTCATTGAAAAACCATTTGGCCATGATTTGTCGTCTGCGCAGACCTTGAATTCCACATTGCGCAGTGTGTTAGATGAAAAGCAGATTTATCGTATTGATCATTATCTGGGGAAGGAAACGGTTCAGAATATTTTAGTATTTCGATTTGCCAATGGCATTTTTGAACCTGTGTGGAACCGACAATACATTGATCATGTACAAATTACGGTCGCGGAAACTTTAGGTGTGGAGCATCGGGGCACATATTATGACAAGGCTGGTGCATTACGGGATATGGTTCCCAATCATTTGTTGCAGATTTTGGCCTTTGTCGCTATGGAACCCCCGAATGCGTTTGATCCCGAAGCCGTCCGGAATGAAAAAGCTAAACTGCTTCGCGCGATTCAGCCGATGAATCCCATGGAAGTCTTGCAGTCAACCGTGGCCGGACAATATGGAGCAGGTATCTATAATGGGACTCAGGTTCTTCCTTACCGATCAGAGGACAATGTGGCTTCAACGTCCTTAAGAGAAACCTATACGGCCATGACGTTGTCAATTGAAAGTTGGCGATGGGAAGGTGTGCCATTCTACTTACGAACGGGGAAGAGACTGAAGAAACGAGTGACCGAGGTGGTCATTCAGTTTAAATCCGCTCCATTGATGTTGTTTCGAAAGACTCCCGTGGACCGATTAACTCCGAATGTTCTAGTCATTCGGATACAACCTGATGAAGGTATTTCTTTGAGCTTTGGAGCGAAAATTCCCGGACCACAAGTTCAGGTTGGGAGTGTGAACATGGACTTTCAATATGCTGATTATTTTGGCGACGCCCCGAGCACCGGGTATGAAACCTTGCTTCATGATGTGATGGCAGGTGACGCGACACTCTTTCAACGGAGTGATAATGTTGAATTGGGATGGAGTGTGGTCGACCCGATTCTGAAGGTGTGGGATAGTCTAGGAACACATGCGATTCATTCGTATTCCGCTGGAACGTGGGGGCCGCCTGATGCTGACGCTCTGTTAGCCAAAGATGGCCGCATGTGGCGAAACTATGAATGATCCTGCCAGCATGCGTCTAAGCTTTCTTTGCAATTCATCAACGCATGGCTGAAGATTCACTGACCTTATGACCCTAAAAATGTTTCGTGATCATGTCTATGATCGTGATGATTTGAACGTGTGTAGGGCAGGGAGTACTTATTGTTGTGGTGTGCTGAAATCTGTTGATTGGTGTTGTGAGTCCACACACATGGACCCGGGTTGTTGTGCCACGGTATTGGGTAGTTTTAGGGTGAATGTGGCTCCGGAACCGTTTCCATCGCTCTCTGCATGAAGTGACCCTCCACAGTTTTTGGCGGCGATGGCGCTGCTGTGAAGACCAATCCCATTCCCTTTCGTTTTAGTCGTAAACCCTTGAGCGAAGATGCGAGTGAGATGTTCTGATGGAATTCCCACCCCGCTGTCTGTAACCTGTATTTGCAAAAATCCCTCTTGTTCAGGACAGGATTCAATACGCAATGTCAGGCGATGATGCTCCCGCTCTTGAGCCATCATCGCTTGCTTGGCATTACAAATGAGATTCACAAGGATTTGCAACACTTGATGTTTGTCAACAACGACTTGCGGAAGATCGGTATATTCTTGGACAATCTCAATGTGATGTTCCTCTAGTTCTCGACGACTGATCATGAGGGCCTGTTCGACCAAATCAGCAAGACGAACGGGTTCCTGCATCCCGCCTGGTTTCGCGATATTTTGTTGCGCATTAATGATTTGTATGACGTGGTTCACTTTGGAAACCAGGGATTCCGCTTCCGTGACGGTCTGTTGAACGCGAGAGGATAAATCTTTGCCAAGTTCTTCAAGATATTGTGGGATTAGTTTGCCTTTAGGGTCGTTCGTGAAAAACTCGCCAAGTTGATCATGATGGGTTTGCAGCATGGTGGCGACAAGGCTGATTTCCTGGACATGTGACTGCCGTAGAGATTGGCAGATTAATCCGGCCGACACATTGATACTTGTCAGGACGTTTCCCACATTATGGAGAATATTGATGGCAATATCAGCCATGCCTAACTGGCGAGAGGTTTCCAATAGTTTTGCATGGAGTGCTTCCCGTTCGACCTGAGCCTTTTTCCGCTCTCTGGCATGACGGATCACTCGTTCGAGTAGGGGGGCGTCAATTTGCCCTTTTATGAGATAGTCTGCGGCTCCCAGTTGTATGGCTTGGAAGTCAATGTGTCGATCAGTGGTTCCGGTCATCATGATAATAGGTGTTTTACAGCCATACTGAAGTGCGTTATGTAACAACTCAAGTCCGGTACGAGCGCCAAGACAGTAGTCGAGTAGACAGACATGATGATGGCTTTGCACAATTGAAGCGTGCGCCTCTTCATAGGAAGAAACCCAATCAATCTTAAAGTCGACACCTCGGATATTCGAGAGGAGCGAATGCGCGATGATGGCATCATCTTCTTCGTCTTCGATGAGTAGGAGGTGAATGGTCTCAGTTGCAAATTTTTGATCAATGGTTGTGGTCATGTTGCGATCGTCTTTTTCGAAAATATCACGTGCGTCGTTGTTCACCCGGTGACGGACAAATTTACGTTCGGGTGTTCCAAGGCGGCTCGGACTGTGGCGAGGAGTTCTTCGAAATCGAATGGTTTTTCGAAAAATGCTACGGCACCGAGGTCGAGTGCTTGTTTATGTAAATGTGGCTCTTTGCTGGCAGTCAGAAAAATAATGGGAATGTGAGCGGTCTTTGTTGAGGATTTGATGCGCTCAGCGATAGTCAATCCATTCCCTCCGGGCATGGTAATATCAAGAAGCATGAGGTCTGGAGGTTGTTCCATGGCTTTTTGAATGGCCATGATCGCATCATAGGCGGCAAGGACATGATAGCCTTTGGCATTCAATCGAACGCTCAAGGCTTTCACGATACGTTCATCGTCTTCGACAACCAAAATATTTTTTTGCATAATGGTCTCTCTTTCTCGCTTCTTCTACGATTCGGGTTGAGGGGATTTACGAAGAGTAAAGAAAAATGTACTTCCCGTATCAGGGGAACTTTGCACTGACAGCGTTCCGCCATGAAGCTTCACCAATTCTTGAGAAATATAGAGCCCAAGTCCCAAGCCGGCGACGGATGGTGAGTCATCATTTCGAATTTGATAAAGACGATCAAAAATATGCTCAAGCTGGTCGTTGGCAATACCAGACCCTGTATCAGAAACGGCAATTCTCACCCGTTCCTCATCCACGACATCATGGGTGACCTCAACTTTTACCTTTCCGCCTTTGGGCGTGTATTTCAAGGCATTCCCTAGAAGATTATTCAAGATTTGACGAATGCGGTGTTGATCCATGGCGACCGTCGGTAGATCAGGCGCAAGCGAGTATTCAAGGTGAATCTCTTTATGCTGTGCCATGGGAACGAGAGACGTCGCAACCTGATGAATCAAATTGTCCAGTAAGTCTGGTTGAGGATTGACACTGAGTTTCCCGGTTTCTAGTCGCGTAATGTCAAACAGATCATTAATATTTTGTCGTAACGAATCACAACAGCCGTCAACAATTTCTAAATATTCTTGTTGGGTTGGAGTCAGTGGCCCCGCGAGGCCTTCGAGCATGATTTCAACAAATTCACTGGCCGCGGTGAGGGGCGTTTTGAGCTCATGAGCGAGCACATGATAAAACCGTTGAATTTCTTCGTTTTTTCTTAATAAGTTGGCATTGGCCTGTTGAAGTTGGTGATGATGATCGTCAAGATTTTTTTGAAGCTTGCTCTTTTCGACGGCATGGCAAATAGCTCGTTCGATATTCTCGGAGGACATAGACCCTTTAGGAATATAGTCTGATGCTCCTGACCGCATAGCTTCCAATACAATCGATTCACTTCCCTGTCCCGTGAGTAAAATGACGGGTGCCTGAAGTCCTCGACCATGAATTTCATGTAAGATTTCAATGCCTGTGTGGGGGCCGAGCTGATAGTCGACAAGATTAATATCATGGGTATCTTCTTTGATCATCGCCAATCCACGTTCATAGGATTGCTCCCAGTCCATCTCGAAGGGTGAACCAGGAACATCGGCAAGTAATGTTTGCGTGATGAGGGCATCATCTTCATCATCGTCAATAAGTAATACTTTCAATACGTCTGTTCCAGGATTTTGGGACGACCTCATCGATTTATCCTCATCCATCTGCTCATCTGTTGGTTCACGTTTGCATTACATTCATGCCTGTTCATGGCTATTGACGCTATGAGCCGATAACAAAAGAAGTGGGTATACCGGATACGTTTATTCCGATGGAGGAGACGCAAGCGTGGAGGGGAGGTTGTGGTAAGCGGCAACCGGGCGTACCTCTGAGTGAACGATGTTTCACTGGGTCCCTTGGCTTTGCGTCCCATCCTCACGGATGGTTTGCTTTTTTCACTATATCTTCTGTTATCGGTTTGCCTGAGCGAAGCTTTAGGCGAAGAATGTCAGAGACAAGAATGGCGAGAGACATCATGGAGTTTTGGAACAATAAGTGTGTCAGTGCTCATGTCGAGGTGTTGAGTCAGTTCATTAAAAGACAGGTCGGGCTCAAATGTGTCTCATCACTATATGGGGCACATTCTTAAGCCGAGGTAACGATAGGCCGAACAATATATTATGAGGGACAACACGTGATCCCAGCTCAATTGCCTTCAAATGAAAATCAGCGTCTGGCTGCGCTTGCTCGATATCAGGTTCTTGATACGATGCCAGAACCATCGTTCGATGACTTGACGAAGCTCGCTGCGTATATTTGTCAGACACCTATCGCCCTGATCAGTCTGATTGATGAACACCGCCAATGGTTTAAATCGAAAGTAGGCATAACAGCAATTGAGACCCCTCGAGACATGGCCTTTTGTGCTCACGCCATTCTTGAAGCAGGAGTGTTTGAAGTATCTGATGCGTTAACCGATGTGCGCTTTATGGACAATCCTCTTGTCACCGAGGATCCAAACTTACGGTTTTATGCGGGCTCGCCTTTACAGACTCTCGATGGGATGTCGATCGGTACGCTCTGTGTGATTGACCATGTACCTCGCTCATTATCGCAGGAACAACGAGTGGCCTTGTCCGCCGTCTCGAGACAAGTCATGACTCAACTCGAATTACGAATGCGTCTTGAACAGGAACACCAGTATAAAGACTATTTTGAATACCTATTGGAAATTGCCTCGAACGGGATGGTCGTGATTGACCCGGATGGGACGATCGTTCAGGCGAACACGCACATCTTCCAGCAATTTGGTTATAGACGTGAAGAACTGCTTGGTCAAACGATTGAAGTCCTTATTCCCGAGCGCTTTCGTCACCACCATCCTCACTATCGAATGGCGTATTTCGACTCACCTTCTATGCGTACTATGGGGAGCGGCCGTGACCTCTATGGCCTTCGAAAAGATGGCTCAGAGTTTCCTCTCGACATT
>BQIU01000151.1 GCA_021603905.1 Nitrospirales bacterium | reverse complement strand
TGGGACCAAGGACGACCAGGGCGCCGCAACATGATGGGAGCGAGCCCCTCTTGCTTCTGGTTGTGATCCCGAATCCGGGGCCTGGCTTGTTCACGGCAGGGCACCCAAGTCAACTCGTAAGTTTTTAGAAGTGCCCTAAATCTATTGCTATGACATCGTACAGTTTTCCTGAAAGTCCGGTCCGAAAACCCTAAAAGCTCCGAGTATCTTTGTTGTTAGAAGAATTATGTTGATCGTTTGAATGAGCATGGCATGGGATGCGTAACATACACATAGAGGAGCCAAACGATGGTGGATCAAATGGTCACTTCTAGTCTTTCCGATGAACGCGTCAAAGCCGCATTTGCGGCTGTTGAATCCGCCGATGCTACCCACCCAGAAAAAGTAGAGATGCTCATGGAAATCGCCATGAGTCTCCAGCAGAAACCCAAATCAGCACAAGATCTTCATCATGCCGTCTCGCTCTACCGCAAGGCGATCTCGCTATGTCCGGCTGAATCGCTGCTCCTAGCTCGAGTGGAAGCTCGGATGGGGACGGCACTAAATGCGATTCCACATGACGGACCTGAGTTTCTCCGGCAAGCTCATACCGCTTTTGAATTAGCTATCATAATTTTAAAGCAGCACGGCTCTATGCAAGAACTTGCAGAAGCTGAGATGAATCTTGGCCTGACCATTCAATCCTTGGCTAGTTATGGCTGCGCACACATCACTGACGCGATCAATGCCTATTTGCGGTCACTCCGTATTTTTACGCGCGATGCCTATCCGGCAGAATTTGCCATTCTTCATAACAATCTGGCCACAGCTTATTTATCGATGACCATTACGGAGCAGAATGGAAAGATGCGAGAAGCGCTCGCAGTGCAGTCGTTTGAAGAAGCCCTACGTGTTGTCACACTGATTGATTATCCGACGGAATACGCAATGCTTCAAAACAACTTGGGAAATGCCTTGCAATATTCCTCTAGTAGTCATGTCGTTGAAAACATTTTTCGAGCGCTGGAGGCCTACGATGAAGCCCTGAAAGTTCGAAATCCAAAAGACACTCCATTAGAATATGCCAATACTATTTCAAACAAGGCCAATGCCTTGCGGAGCTTACCTGATGATCCTCAGTATCCAGAACGAAGCAATCGTGGTAACCTCAGACGTGCGTATGCGTATTACCATGAAGCCATCACTATTTTTCAACAGTTTGGAGAAAGCACGAAAGTCCTCATGACATCAGAAGTGATGGCAGACATTGATCAAGAACTGCAAGATGCCGAAGATTTCTCACCAAGCGACTCCATTTATCGCACGACGATGTAACCCATAGTTGTGTTAGGAGATCTTTGTTATTGACACGCTGACATTTGGAGAGTTCACCGTCGTGAAATGCCTCCTCCTCTTTCTGATGGCCTGTGTCATGGGGGCAATTGGGGGTGCTGTTGGCGGTATGTTCGTTGGAGGAAAGGATTTGGGGTATGAACTAGCCGCTATGATGGGGGCATTTTTCGGACCTCTTGCCGCTGTTCCAGGTGTGGTTGTAGGCTTGCTGCTTCTTGTGGTCGTGTGAGTGCGAGAGAGATACATCATGATTGACATGTTCAGGCATTCAATCCTGCTATTTTGTAAAGGTAAATTATTTAAGGATCTCAACAAGGTCATGATGCTGGTGGTGTTTGGTGCAGTACTGGCGGCTCTCATGCTGGTGGCACTGGTTAAGGTTGGTGTGAATATGTGGGTGGCAGTGATGATAGCCAGTGGATTGTCTGGCGCATTGCAACCACGTCTCTTTCGTGATTTAAAATTTCAGTAGAATAGATGGTAAAGGTTGACGTAATGACGTCGTCCTCACAGGTTGCTCCACATTCCCAACAACCTAACCCAACTCAGCCAGCGTTAGGGGATCTTGTCCGGGATATTGAACGTTTAGAAACGATCGTTGACGGATGGGAGGAAACTCAACAACATACCGTGCAGGCTTTACGCCAGGCTATTGATCGGCTTCATACTGAAGCCTTTTCTCGATTGATTCGTGAGATCAAGTCTCATCCAGCCGCGCAACCCGGTCTTCGACAAGCCGTCTCGGATGAAGTTGTTTACGCTGTCCTACGACATTTCCAACTAATCAAGCCCTCATTACATGAACGGATAGAAGATGCACTCGCTTCTGTTCGTCCTTCTCTTCAAACGCATGGAGGCGATGTTGAGCTTGTGGCCGTACGACCTCCGGATACGGTTGACATTCAACTGCTAGGCGCCTGTCATGGGTGCCCGTCTTCTAGTCTTACCCTAACAGAAGGGGTGGAAAAAGCCATTAAAGACTCTTGTCCTGAAATCACGAGCATTCACACCGTCAAAGGGGCTGCGACCTTGACGGGAGAGCATGGGGTTCCCTTACATTTTGTCAGTCCATTTGCCAAAACAGCAGAAGAAGGTTGGCAATCTGTGACGAACGTGGAACATATCCCGGAAAATGGTGTGACGGTGAACGAGGTCTCCGGTCATTCACTCTTATTCAGCCGGCAAGGACATCACGTGACCTGTTTTGAAAATTCCTGTGCGCATATGGGGATGCCGTTGGACATGGGAGAAGTCAACGACGGCATTATCACCTGTCCGTATCATGGTTTTCAGTATTCATTAACGAGTGGTGAATGCTTGACGGCTTCTGAGGTGCAATTGTTACCGCATGCCGTTCGCGTGACCGGAACAACGGTGGAGATCAAGTTTTCGGAGTAATCCTTCATGAGCACGGTTGTGCATATTTCTCCAGTTCCAGCCTTGAAACCAGAAGAAATATGTGCCGAGACTTCGGTATCGTTATTTCAAGAATCTGGTCCTACGGTCGTGTTGGGAGAATGCCATGATTCTGGAGGGCTCCCCATACCCATAACCCCATCTGCCTCGAACGTATTTGGTCCACGTGGAGCCTGTTTGTTGGCACCCCATGGTCCACTTTGGGTTGCCGATACTGGTCACCATCGCCTCCTAGGCTGGAAACATATTCCAACTGAAGATCATGCACCCGCTGATTGGATTCTTGGGCAACTGCATTTTGGGGCTGAAGGACGCAATGCCAAAACATCTCCAGGCCCTCATACACTCAACGTTCCAACAGGAATAGTGCCGTATAAGGACGGTTTAGCGGTAGCCGATGCATGGAACAATCGTGTGCTTCTTTGGAAGACCGTTCCACAAGATAGTCACACACCTGCGGATGTGGTGTTAGGTCAAAACGACATGATATCCATTGATGCCAATAGAGGCTCTGCTGTTCCTAGTGCGGTAACGTTGCATTGGCCGTATGGTGTCTGGTCCGAGGGAGAATCGTTGATGGTTGCGGATAGTGGCAATCGTCGTGTTCTCATATGGCACACCTTTCCAACTTGTCATGGCCAACCGGCAGATCTAGTCCTTGGGCAGCAGACATTCACATGCCGAAATGAAAATGCTGGTGGAGAGCCCAATGCCATGAGCATGCGGTGGCCCCATGGTATCACCAAATGGAACGGCAATTTGTGTGTGACTGATGCCGGGAATAATCGAATCATGGTGTGGAATGGAATGCCTATGCATCACGGTGCTGATTGTCAATGGATTCTTGGCCAATGCAACTCGCGCCTGGTGGACCACAACGCCAGTTTGTATTGGCCCAGAGCCGAAACTTTGAACATGCCCTATAGCATCACCACCTGTGGATCATGGTTGCTCACGGCTGACACAGCGAATTCCCGATTATTAGGGTGGCCATTATCGCACCTCCTGACTGGCGGTAAGGCTCAAGCCTTGGCAGGACAACCGACGTTCAATGCTAAAGGTGACAATCAATGGAAATTTGTCAAGAGAGGGAGTCTGTGTTGGCCGTACAGTGTCCAGGCCTGTGGGAAGACGATCGTCGTGGCCGATTCTGGAAACAATCGTATTCAATTGTGGTCTGTTAATCCAACACTCGAAATATGATTCGTACATCGTTACATGGACTTTCAACTGACGATGCCGCATGGCACATTCAAATCCAAGGGCTCGTCCAAGGTGTGGGGTTTCGTCCGGCTGTGTGGGCTCTGGCTCAGCGCTATCACTTGAGAGGACGGGTTCTGAATAATGGACAGGGTGTGCAAATTATGGTGGCAGGAAAAAGCCCCGATATGATGAGTTTTGTGAAAGAGTTGACTAATCATCCTCCACCGCTTGCCAAAATCAGTCATGTTGAGTGGCAACCAATTTCGACCTATGCCATACCCGAACGAGAATTTCTCATTGCAAATACCGAAAATACGGAAAAGGCAACTGGAATTATACCCGATGCCGCGACGTGTTCGGCATGTCTCAAAGAAATTTTTGATCCGTATGTCCGTCATTTCCGTTATCCGTTCACGAACTGCACGCATTGTGGCCCACGACTCACCATTCAGCGACAGATTCCCTACGACCGGTCGCACACCTCTATGGCCCCCTTTCCCTTCTGTGACGTTTGTGCTCATGAATATGCCGATCCTCACACCCGGCGGTTTCACGCAGAGTCTATTGCCTGTTATGCCTGTGGACCTAAAGTCTGGCTAGAACGGGCAGACCAGAAACCTATTGCCATCGATTCCTTCAGCATGCTGGATGAAATGGATGCGGTCTGTACCCTATTGAAACGCGGTCATATTGTCGCTATTAAAGGACTCGGTGGATTTCAATTAGCCTGTGATGCCACCCAGGAAGAACCCGTCAGTAGACTACGAACACTCAAACAACGGGAAAGAAAGCCGTTTGCACTCATGGCTCGTGACCTGGACGTCATTCGACGATATTGTACAGTTAATGATCAGGAGGCCGCTCTGCTCCAACGTCCAGCTGCACCGATCGTGCTGCTTTCCTCTGTAAGCCACGACTCGTTGGCTCCCAGTGTGGCACCCAACGTGAACATGTATGGTTTTATGCTTCCTAATTCTCCGCTCCATCATCTCATCCTCAAACGAATGAATGGGCCTATCGTACTGACGAGTGGAAATCGAGCGGGAGAACCACAATGGATCGACAACGAATTAGCCAAGGAGCACTTAGGCCACATTGCGGAATACTTTGTTTTGCATGATCGGGAAATCACTCAGCGCGTTGATGATTCGGTGGTCAAAATAATGTTGAACGTCCCTCGTATTTTCCGCCGGAGTCGTGGCTATGCTCCGACTCCCATCACTCTTCCACAGAGCTTTGGGCAGGCGCCGAGAATATTGGCGATGGGTGGGGAACTAAAGAATACATTCTGTTTTCTGAAAAATGGAGAGGCGCTGTTGTCTCATCACATTGGCGATTTAGAAGATGCTTTGACCTACGCTGATTATCAGCTTGCGCTGGCACAGTATCAGGGGTTATTTGGACTGACGCCCGAGGTTGTGGCCATTGATCGTCATCCTGAATATCTGTCAAGCAAGCTTGGGCGAGAACTTGCCGATCATCACAAGCTGCCCATGAGCGAGGTCCAGCATCATCATGCTCACTTGGCTGCGTGTTTGGCTGATAATGACATTCCGCTCAATACATCTCCTATCCTTGGGGTGCTGTTGGATGGACTGGGGGTAGGGGAAGATGGAACTTTTTGGGGAGGAGAGTTTCTTGCCGGTGATTATTGTGACTTTACTCGTTTAGGAACGTTTAAGCCAATTGCGATGCTTGGGGGCAATCAGGCGAGTCGAGAACCTTGGCGAAATACGTATGCGCATGTGGTGGCAGAAATGGGCTGGGCACAGTTTAAGATGAATTATCATGAGTTGCCGTTGTTTCACTATCTTCAGCAGAAACCTCGTGCCATACTAGATCAAATGCTGAGCGAACAGGTGAATAGTCCACTTGCGAGCTCTTGCGGCCGACTGTTCGATGCTGTTGCTGCTGCTCTGGGGATTTGCCAGGATCGTGTCCTGTATGAAGGGCAAGCCGCGATGGAATTGGAGGCAATGGTGGATCGTACTGCTCTTGAAACGGAACATCGGGCTTTGGCCTATCCATTTTCTATTCCCCGGCTTCAGCACTCCCAGCTCCGCTATGTCGAACCATTGGCTATGTGGGAAGCTCTCTTAGGTGATTTGCTGTTAGACACCCCACGACCCGTCATGGCCGCCCGTTTTCATAAGGGACTCGCAAACGTCATCTGTTCCATGGTCAAGGTTTGTAGTCAAACTTCTGAAGGTCAATGTGCGTATCAGACCGTGGCACTTTCTGGAGGCGTCTTTCAAAACAAGATTCTGTTTGAGCTAGTGCATCAACAGTTATGCGATGACGGATTTTCTGTGCTATCGCACCGCCAGGTTCCCATGAACGATGGAGGACTAGCCTTGGGGCAAGCCGCCATCGCAGCAGCGCGCGTTCTAACCCATTACCAGGTACATTGATTATGTGTTTAGGAATTCCTGGACAAATTGTTGAAATCGATGACAAAGAACAGAAGCTCGCTATAGTGGATGTTGGGGGCGTGCGACGACAAGTGAATATTGCCTGTATTGTCGACGAGGAGCACCCACCTGCTTCGTGCGTTGGCGCTTGGGTGCTCGTGCACGTAGGATTTGCCATGAGCCGGATTGATGAAGAGGAAGCCGAACGCACGATTAAACTTCTGACTGAAATGGGGGAGGTCCAGGCGGAACTTCAAGCCATACGAGAATCTAATACGTCGTAAGACGACACAAGCTATGTCTACACAAGACACCCTTTCTTCCTTGTATCCCTTCTTGCAGTCAACCCAGCCGCAGGACCCTGCTCGGCTTAAACGTGAATTATTAGAATCGACTTTTCAGAAATCTCAGGACAGCATTCAGGTCTTCCAAGCCTTCTTTGCTAAGCACGCTCAACAGGTCGTAGCCACAGCGCATGCTATCTCCTCGATCTATCGGAACGATGGTCGGCTCTTGACGATGGGGAATGGCGGATCTAGTTGCGATGCCGCACATATCGCCGTGGAATTTTTGCATCCGGTCACGACAGGTCGGCCCTCCCTCCCAGCCATTAATTTAGCGGCAGATCAAGCGATGATGACTGCTGTGGGCAATGATGTGGGTTTCGACCAGATATTTGTCCGGCAACTGATCGCGCAAGGAAGACGAGAGGACGGAATTGTCGGGGCTTCGACAAGCGGCAATTCAAAAAATATTCTTCGAGCGTTTGAGAAAGCTCATGATATGGGCATGACGACCATCGCCTTCACAGGTGGCACCGGCGGACTTATGGCGAATTCAAGCGCTATTCACCATTGTTTGGTTGTCGAGACGGATAGTGTTCACCGAATTCAGGAATGTCACGTTCTCATCTATCACATTATCTGGGATCTCGTGCATACACTGCTTGCCGATGAGCGTGGAGCTGTCACGTCAACAAAGGTGCCTC
>BQIU01000150.1 GCA_021603905.1 Nitrospirales bacterium | reverse complement strand
TCACCACTCGATTGAGAATGAGCGCTGCGAAGGCTTCGGCTCGTTTTTTATTATCTTTTGACAGTTTGTGCCAGCGTATAGCTCCTCCCGCCAGGTAACCCGGCAAGAAAAGATTGTAGAATTCCGTTGAGAAATTAATGCCAATAATTCTCATAAAAGATACATGCATCTGATGATTGTCGGTAAACATTTTCAGTTGACCGGCAGCAACAAGGAACGAAATCAGAATGATTGGGATCAAAGAGAGAATGGCCGTTACGTCCAAGCTATTGAGTGCCGTGACAATTGATGCGTATGGAATGATACTGAAAATATAGGTCAGTATGAGTATTGTCACCGTGAATTTGAGCAGCCAAAGTATTCCGTTTTTCATAGCGTTGCCAAAATTTGACCCATCATTGCTTCATGACATGGTTAGTGCCATGAATGGTTATTCGTTCGCGTTCTTTTGATCAGAGCAATCTCTTGGACTTCTCGAGTGAAGGTTCTGAAGTTGTGAGCTCATTCATATGCGATACAGTGTGATGAGTTGATTTTCTCCATAAAGAGCATCACCTGGATGGAGTCTTGCTGAATATTCAATGGCTGTGTTTCTGACGTAAAATTCTACTGTCGCGATCAATAAGTTCCGAAGCTTTTAGGAACATTTCAGAATATTGTTGGGATACGGATCCCCAGCCAAAGTGATCTTCGAGTCGTTTTCTCGCGCTTCTCCCAAGTGTTGTGCAATAGGCTTCGTCAGCAATCAGATGTTGAAGAGCATTTTTGATACTTTCCGAGTCGCGAGGTTTGATAAAGACCGCGGACTTTCCGACAACCTCCGCGCATCCCGTTCCTTCTGTCGTGATAATCGCCATTCCTGCTGCCATAGCCTCCAAAAGCACAATTGGAAAATTTTCAGATACTGATGGAAACACAAAGATGCGGGATGTTTCATAGAGTTCGCGAATTTCCTGTGATTGATTATCAAGAAATCCCCAAAATCTGACATCGAGGTTTTTTTCATCGACCTGCCCTCTGAGTGTTTTTAGGTAGGGGCCGTCCCCCACAATATGAACCTCATAGTGGTAGTCAAGATTTTCAAGGGCCTTCAATAGATACTGAACCCCCTTTCGTTCAAACATTCTGGTCACGATGAGAACACGGTTCAGTTTGTTTCGACTTGGGTTGAATGTGTCAATATTGATGCCGTTTGGAATAATACACGTTCGAATCGTGGGGGCAATGGTATGGATAAGGGATTGGATTGAACCGCTTGGGCAAATGATACGTTCGCTATTTCGTACAACCGATTTCCATAGTGGAGAAAAGATCTTATGTTGAATTTTGAAGCGATCAGGGTTGTATCCTGGAACGTCCGAGCCATGCGCCGTGATCATATAGGGCAATCCCGTCAATTTCTGTAGAATTTGGGCAAGAATTCCATCAGGAAAAATGAAATGCGTATGATTGAGATCATACGCGTGTTGCTTCATGAGGTGAGTGATAACTGGGATGGCTGCTAGAATATAGGGAACCATTTCAGGGGAATAGCACATTGATTTTCGTGTGCGGATACAGGGAACCCGATGGACAATAATTCCGTCAATGGTTTCTTGTTTTGGGAGTCCTTGATACCCCATGGTGACCACGTCAATCGTATGGCCATTCTTGACAAGCGATTTTGCGAGTCCATAGACAACTTTTGCTCCACCCCCACCAAGTGGAGGAAATTCATAGCTTAATGTGAGAATTCTCATGATGAGTAACCGTGTACATGTGCGTTGGGATGAAGTGAGAATGACTGAGCTGTTTTACCTATGTCAGCCCATTCTTACTCGGTTGGTATTCACTGATAGATGAGTCTCTTAGATCTACGATGCGCAGCTTATGTTTGTGATCGCAAGTTGAAAAACTCGTTGGTGGAAGAAATAATGACTTCTCGAATGTCATGGATTAAGATGGTCAATCCGCAACTGTGTCGAATAGATGATCATGTTAGGAGGTGTTATATGAAAAATGGCTATTTTCGTATTATTTGGACTCAGTTCGTCGTAGTCGTCATGGTCAATCTTTTACTTGTGGGTCAGGCTCTGGCCAATCAAGAACGCGTGCCTCTTCAGAAAAACTTGGGTGAGCATTCTTACTTCGTTTCGACATTGGTTCCAACGGCGCAACAGTATTTTGATCAAGGTCTGATCCTTGCCTACGGGTTTAATCATGCTGAGGCGATGAGGTCGTTTCGTGAAGCAGCTCGGTTGGATCCTTCGTGTGCGATGTGTTACTGGGGGGAGGCGCTGGTTCTTGGGCCAAATATTAATGCGCCGATGGACGCGAGCGTGGTTCCGCAAGCCTATGCCTTGGCGCAGAAAGCCGTAGCTCAGTCCGGAACAGCCACACCGAAAGAGCAAGCGCTCATTCAAGCCGTAGCTGCGCGGTATGCTGAGCATGTTATCGCCGATCGAAGCCATTTGGATCAGGATTACGCTAATGCAATGCGAACCGTTGCGAATCAGTTTCCTGACGATGCGGTCATTGGCTCCTTGTTTGCCGAGTCATTGATGGGTTTACATCCCTGGGATTTTTGGACGAAGGACGGAGAGGCTAAGCCTTGGACTCCAGAAATTATTGAGACGTTGGAAGTCATCTTGCGGCAAAATCCTACCAATCCGTTAGCCAACCATCTCTACATTCATATGATGGAGGCTTCTCCGCATCCAGAGAAGGCGCTCCCCAGTGCTGAACGTTTGGCCACACTCGTTCCAGGGTCTGGGCATCTAGTGCACATGCCCGGGCATATTTATTTACGTATTGGTCGCTACCGTGATGCCGCGCTGGCGAACCAGCAAGCCGTCAAAGTTGATCAACAGTATCTCAATCATTCACATGCTGAAGGTATATATACGGCGGCATATGTCCCCCACAATTACCATTTCCTCTGGGCAGCAGCCACAAAGACCGGACAACAATCGTTAGCCATGCAGGCTGCTAAAGATACAGCGAGCAAGGTGAATCCTGAGGCTATGCGAGATCCTGTGTTTGCCGGAACTCTTCAACATTTTTGGTTGATGCCTCTTTATACGCAGGCATTATTTGGACAATGGACGGAGATTCTTCGCACGTCGGCTCCATCAGAGGACTTAGCGTATCCAACAGCCATTTGGCACTACGCACGTGGACTCGCGTTCATTAGGCGTGGGCAGGTTGAGCAGGCACGACAGGAGCTTGCCGCGTTTCAAAAACGTGCTCAAGACTCTGCCGTTGTGGCGTTGACCATTTTCGATATCAATTCTGTTTCGAAAATTTTATCCATTGCTGAGAACGTCCTGTTGGGTGAGATCGAAGCTTCAAGTGAACAGTATGACGTAGCCATGAACCACCTAGAGAAAGCGGTGGAGCTGGAAGATTCCTTAAACTATACCGAGCCGAACGATTGGTATCTGCCTTCGCGTCAAGTCCTGGGTGCGGTACTGTTACAAGCTGGAAAGGCGGTAGAAGCCGAGATTGTGTACCGAAACGATTTGAATTCCCACCCGCAAAATGGATGGTCCTTGTTTGGTCTTCTGGAAAGTTTGCAGGCGCAAGGTAAAGTTGAAGAAGCCAAGGTGGTCAGGCAAGAGTTTGATCACGCGTGGGCCGAGGCAGATGTCACGCTCACGAGTTCGAGGTTTTAATTGACATCTTAGTATTTTGATATGGCAGACCGAAAAGGAGGTGGAACACCAACACTACTAATATCCCAGGCACTTCTTTCATGCGAACGTCATTGGTTTACCATGGACTCTTGGTCAGTCTTGCCGTCGTTCTCGTCTACTACGTGTTTGTTCCATCCCTTTCCGCCGACTCATGGCCATCTTTCAATCCTGACTATCAACTTGGCAGTGAGAAGCACTATTCACAATATGAAGAACCTTCAGATAGACCACTTCATCTCGTTTTTCATGAAAATGCCTTGCAAATTTTTACATTTCGAAGCAACGGGTCGATTGAAGAATGGGACTTGACCAGTCAATCTCTCGTACGAACGTTTCAGTCGAATAGCATTTTTTCGTACATCGCGTCGATGAATAGCTTTGTTACGAAAAGTGCGATGGATAATGTTGAAATCCTTTCATTGGATTCTAAGCAGGTCACACCACTTGCGAGAGATTTTTACATCCATAGTGCGGTTGACGGAAGTGGGACATTGCTGCTGTTGTCCATCGGTGGACCATCTCTAGAAATGTGGAAACTTGACGACAAGATGTTGTCAAAGACTTGGGCTGCGCATAGGCCAATTCGAAACGGGGTGGCAATTTCTACTGATGGGAAGTATGTGGCCGCAGCAGAAGGCGCGTACGATCCTGTCACCAATACTCATCAAACGACGATCGAGCTCTGGGACGTGAAGCATAAGACGCCTCGACTTCTCTTTAATGGAGTTGATGATCAAGAAGCCCATGGGGTGTGGAGTGTCAAGTTTTCTCCTGATGCTTCCATGATTGCTGTCGATAGTCACGTAAATCGTCACGCTGGCTTGACCGTTTGGGGAACTCGTTTGGGAAACCCTCTATTTCAGGTTAGGGGGTTAGACCCACATTGGGTGCGGGCCTTGGCTTTTTCTCCTGATAGTAAGTATCTGGCTTCTGGCGATGAGCAAGGTCGTCTCATTCTGTGGAGTCTTGAGCAGCAACGAGCCGTGTGGGAAGGAAAGGTCGGGGGACAAGTTATTCACTCGATTACGTTTTCACCCGATGGCCAGTTATTAGCGGCAGGCATTCAAGATTCGACGATTCAGGTTTGGGAGATTACGTTATCTGATGAGTCGTTGGACTGAATAAATTCGAATGAGGACTGAGAGAAATAAATCGTCACGATTGGATAGGGACTTAAAACTTCCAAGTTATCCAAGACACAATCGTCCGAGGTTGTTCTGGAAAGTGCCCGAGATTGAAGATTTGTGCATACTCTAGTTCAATTTGTGAGTCGAAGAAGAATTGAGTATAGTTACCATCCGTATTCGTGAGATTGATAACACCAAACATTATTCGAATCGTTTTCTTTGTTGAATGATTGTTGAGTCTGTAGGTCGTCGTCAAGTCAAACGTTGTAAATGGTCGGAGTGATGTGCGAGGAGTCCCGCTATGGTTTCGTTGTCCGATATGGTGCATATAAAATCGACTGTACCATCCCGCTCCCCACTCTCCACGCACAGAGGTGTTGGCCATCAATGTTGGACTGTGTGGAATGTTTTTCCTCGTGTTTCGAATCCGGATTTAAAAAATTTCAGACTTCCGGTAATTGAGATTCGATCGAGAAGATGGAATCCAGCCAGGACAGTCAATCCTTGCCGTTTCGACGGTTCAATGTGCAATACCTCGTTTCCATTTTCAAGAAATACTCGATCTACTCCTAGGTCAACGCGCCATATGGATGCCGATAGGTTGATCTCCCCATGTGGTTGAACTCGTACTTCCATTGATACGATCGTGCGTGTGAAAGTTGTACAACTGATGGGCTTCCAATGGGCTCTCGATTTTGAAAGCTATGATATCCTGTCCCAACGTTTATGGAGAATTCTGTATTCTTCCAGAGGCGAAGGAGCAGATGGCCCCGTACACTTGGTATGACAGGGTCTTTATCATTTAATGGTTGTAACGAACAGGCTGCCGGACAGACGTGTTGCGTATCAAAGTGTAAGTAATGAATTCGGGTGTCTCCACGAAAAATGATTCAATTAAAAGGTGTAAATTCTCCTGAAAAATATGGCATATACCGTATATTAATGAGATTCAATGAATCTGCTGACCCGAAGGTCGAGCGTAGGTCGACGAGGTATAGTGTATGCGAGTTTCTTCGGCATGTGTCTCAATTCCCAAACGGACAATATGCTGTTTCCCCCAAAATCGACCTTGTTGACGTACGCCAATATGAGTGTGATAGATGAAACGCTGGTCTGTATAGAGTGTCGGGCCGCAATTGACGGGATCAAGCAGGTATGCACCAAATTCTTCTAATGAATCCTCTTCATCGAGGATTCCAGAGACTTCTGGAAATGCTTCCATGCATGTCCCAATAGTCTGTTGGCACCGAAAGGTGCTCTGGATGTCATAAGCTAGTTCTATTTTGGGATTGTTCACGTTAAGCGGATTATATATGTCTTTTGAATATACTCATGACTCATGCAGTAGCATAATGCGCATGTCAGAAGACCGCAGCGTTGACAAAAGTAGAAAATCAACATGGATTGACGACTCAAAGAACGTGTCAAGGTTGTCAGACTCGAAAGCTGTACAAGAAATTTGTCTGTTATACGAGACTTGAGAGAGAATTGGATTTCAATTCTTGTTGGGTCATTCTGAAGAAGATTCCAATTGCTTCAACAAAGCGTTAATTGTTGATCGAATTTCAGAATCTTGAGAGTTGATGGTCTTCGGAAGACGTGACGGGCTTGCGGGTGGCTTCTGGTCGACCAGTTGAACCAGTGTCTCAACCGTTTCCACTAAAGTAGTCAATTCAGGTTGTCGATGTTGCATTGGGAACATCTTGACCTTGGTCTCAGTGGCTGGTGAATGGGTGGACGAATGCGATCGTGGCAGAACGATTATTTCCTTAAGATGGGTAGGGAGAGAAGCCTGAACGCCAGAATAGAGCAGTGCGTAGTCTTGGCCTTGAAGAAGCCGTTCAATTCCCTGTTCTACAGGAAGAGCCGTGAAGCGAGTCGAGAGTCGAGTGCTCCCTTCGAATGCAAGCAGGGTAATCGTGATCGATAATCGATTTGCAAGTACTTGCAATACGTCACGGAGAGCAATCCTGTCTATATGTGCTGTGAGTGTTTGATCTGATTTCGAAAAGATAAGAGCGTGCGATGCGATCGTGTCTGAAGCAGCGCATGTGACGATCGTTGGGCTTGTCGTAAAACTAAGAATGACCATAGCTATGGCTAGTAGTACTCGTGTTGGCATTTACCACGCTCCTATTCCCAGGCTGATATCCATGCTTCGTTCTAACAACCAAACAAACGCCACCATAGCGATCACCATCGAGCCAAGGTTGACGACGACACGTTGATAGGACCAGGAACGACGAATCAAGAAGGCCAGAGGAATAAACAGGCTAACGATCAAGACCTGTCCAAGTTCCACTCCGAAATTAAATCCTGCCAAAGCCAGGGCCAAGGACTTCCCCGGTAGGCCTAAGTCGACGAGAACGGATGCAAACCCTAACCCATGAATCAAACCAAAGATAAACGTCATGATCCATAAACGTGTGCGAAACACTGGATAGAGGTTGTGGAGTGCCGCGATGAAGACAGAGGCCGCAATGGTTGATTCGACCCAACGTGTCGGGAGACTCACCAGTCCTAATACAGCCAAACTCAATGTGATGGAGTGGGCCAAGGTAAACGCTGTGACGATTTTGAGGACTTCCCATAGTGCTGGACGAAAGGTTTGTTTGGGGATCCAA
>BQIU01000149.1 GCA_021603905.1 Nitrospirales bacterium | reverse complement strand
TGAACAGTGTATTTCGACCCAACTGGAAGACTGGGCTGTCACTGGCCGATGCTTAGCGACATTTTCGTCTCGCCATGGCAAGATTCGACCGAGTGACCATTGGCGAGATGCGCTGATTGCCGTACAAACCGCTCGCACTGGTGCCCGATTAGCCAGTGAGAATGTCAAGGATATGCTCCGGTGGCAAGGTATCCTGAAACGGCTCGGCATGAAACTCTCTGTTGAATGCCCAGCCGATCGCTCATCGTGAGCGGAAGGGGGTTACTTCATGAGCCGCTTACCGATACCAGACTTAGAAGGACGACCACTCACAAAGGCTGAATACTACGCCCTTACGCCCGAGAAGCTCGAACTGTTTGAAGGCTACCTTATAACCGATGCAGACGACGAAGGGCTTCGCAAGAAACTGCTCCTCGCCTTGTTTCTGAACGAGGGCTTGCTCAATGTTGTCAAACTTGCTCCACGGGAGAAGTGGGAAGAGGCGTTGCGGCAGCTACAAGATGCACCATAAGAAAAGGTTCTGACAATCCTCAAATTTTATCCATTACTGCTCTGCACAAAAAAAGGGGGAGCGGACACCCCTTAAAAGGAGTGTTGTTTCCGCTTCCCCCACTAGTGAATACAAAGAGACGCTAGTTCTGACATGCTACGGCAAAGGCGGCACGACTGACACCAAATTTTGGAGCCAGTATGCGAATGCCTGCTTGCCGAAACCGAAATCGATTGACTCGCTGGCGACATGCCTGTTGCCACTTACGAATCTTGACCCAAATCTCTGGAAGTTGCCGAGGTATGTCTGGATCGTCGAGATCTTCCCGTTCAGGAAGCAATCCTTCGAGATCCTCTGGAGATGCCTGACAAGCCCACTCAGCCACTTCGCGTTGCGCAGCGGCGGAAAGGTGTTCACAGGATTCAGCGAGATTCGCAGCAACGGCCCACACGAGATTCACGACATCATCGGGAATTCGGTTCAGCATGGTCGCTTCCAGTAACGACACACGCAAGGGCCGGAGGCGGTGATCAAGCCACAATCGGTTTTCTAACGCGACAAGATGTTCATCTGAATCTGACAAGGTCTCTGAAGCGTCTTCTACAGATGCGTTCTCATCCATACGCTCATCTGAGAACGGGATGATATCCTTATCAAAATCGATATCACCATTCTCGCACGCTTCGTGAAACGATGTTTCCGCGAAGGTGCCATCTTTGAATCCCTCAGATTCCTCATCGACATCCCAATCCAAACAATCACGAACGGGTGCCGAGGCCAGAGCCTGCGCGTTGTGATCGAGTTCGACTTGTGATAACCATTGATTGATCATGCGTCCCTCTTTCAACCATCCGCAGAAACAATGAATGGTGAAGAAGGGTCCATCTTGTTGTATCTCTAAGACGGGCGCATGACATTTCGGACATCGAACCTCCAGATCGTCTTCGGGAACCATTGCTGGTATCTGCGAAGATGTCTGAGGTTTGCGTGTCGGCCGTGAAAGATGAAATCCTTGACAGGCTCGACACTTGATGCCCTGATAGACGGGTCTCGCTGATTGTTTCGCTTCCGTCAGAATCACAGGACTCATGATTCCACACAGCGGTAAGGCTCGACGTGAATCTAAACGGATTGCGCGTCGGCCATCAGCGAGCGTGACGTAATGATAGGGTGTGAGTCGAATTGATGGGGGAGTCGGTGGAGCAAACTCAGGATCGTCGTCTGCATACCGATTCTCCAATGGTGTGCGTGCATTTTGCATACGTTCGTTACGTCGTTCAATCTCCTGTTCTTCATATACCTGTAACGCCATGAAGTAGGGAGCGAACACCGCTTCTTCATCAATTGACTTCTTTACTGCAGGACCTGTTGTAGACGAATTGATTGTGGTAGAAGACATCATGACTGAACTCCTTTCGGTGGATGCGCAACGGCATCAGAAAAGATAGACTGGTAAAGAGTGACTGAATGGCTACTGATGACGATACAAACATTCCCTCACTGAATCTTGAGACGGATCTTGATGAACCGTTACGATCAGAGTGGGATGAGTTAGCACACACGCTCCAAACGGCTCACGACACTGGAACCTCACTCGATATTTCCTTCAAATGCCGAATGCGTCGATTTTATGATCGACTGGTGTTTTCACTCGGCTTTCTTGGGAAACCTGTGATTTGTTCGCAATGTGAGAGACGGCTAGATGGAAAGCGTTTGACTGGTGAGGACTGTGATGATCCAGACACGTGGGAGTTTGAGTACGACGTCAAACAGTCAGTTCCGATCATGTGGTACTGGTGCTTGCCGTGCGGGAGAAAAGTGCGGCAGGAGTACGAGATGATCCACTAAGTCACCATCCGTTGTAGTTTCTGCAACACACGATCCTCCTGAATCTGCTCTTCACTCAACGTGCTGAGATACTGTTTGACGATGTCTGGTTGTTGGGCAACACGGTCAAACAAGTGAAGACGAGTGCGATGCACGTGACGATGATCCCCGAAAAACACACGCCATGCATCTTGTTCTTTTTTGGACACTGGATACGACATACGACACCTCCTTCAAACAAGAGATCTGAATGCAGATCTTGGTGAAAGATAGACAAAGAGGCTGGTTCATTCGAGATGAGCATCACGAACGAGGATTAGCGACGACACAAGAAAGATGGAAAAACGTAAGTGTGACGTGAAAGAGTGAGACGCGGTGATGGAAGCGAAAGACGGGAAGACGAAACGTTGAGAGTGGGAAAAACTAGAGACGATGCATCAGAAGAGAAAAACGATGATGCGACGGGAAGAGAAAAAGAGTGACGAGAAAAATGAAAAAATGTTTCAGCAAATGCCTACAGAACCAAATAGAATAGTTTAGTTTCGCGCTTTTCGTGAGCGGTGTCAATCCCCCCGTCAGTCCTTTTTCCAAGGATAGCGTAGGTCATTCGTCGGCCCGCTGCGCGGGCAAGGTCTGCTTCTCAGGTATTTCCTAAACCATGAGGAGGACACCATGAGCGCACAAACACTTGCCCTTGCCTTTCATCGTCATCTGGAAACATATGGATTATCCTCGACTCTGGGTGCTCAAATTCCTTACGGGCAAAAGCTGGTCATTCAGAACGCGGCCACCCCATCACGAACATATACCGTGATTCTCTACGACGGGAAGAAAGGACCACGGATTGTCTTTGAAGGTCCAGCCTGGCCCGACGAACTCCAACACTTTGTGCAAACCGTCTGGAATGCTTTTCAGAATATTTCAACGGATGGTCCTGAAAAGGATCTGGCAAACAATCATGACCAAGTCATTATCTATGTCGATGGTTCATATCAAGACGCCAATGGCACTCCGTGTGTGAGCTGGGCCTTTGAAGTTTGGCAAGCTGTCCAATCCCTTCATGCCGACTCCGGCGTATTGACAGATGCGTCTGTACTTTCGTCACGGAACGTCGCGGGTGAATGCGAGGCGGTACGACAAGGATTGACATGGGCCCACTCTCATGGCCATCACGTCATCGAAGTCCGTTACGACTACATGGGGGTGGCCGCATGGCCGACGGGTTCCTGGAAAGCCAAGCTCCCCTTTACGCAACAGTATGCTCAGGATATTCGAAAGCTTGCAAAACAGCTGAGCATTTCATGGAAGCATGTGCGTGGGCATAGAGGGGAACCTGGAAATGAAAGGGTGGATCGGCTGGCAAGAGCGACCATCGCGAGTCATTTCTAGCTCAAGCCGTATTGGATGATTGGCGTCATCTCTATGAGGTGACCACCATATGGAGGCAGCGAGGTCATGAGGCATTCAGCTTGACCTGATCACCGGGACGAATTGTCCCACCCCGCACGACGGAGGCGTACACGCCAACATTTCCCTGATTTTGTTGGAGCGCCGTGCGCAAGATTCCAGGATCCTTCGGGAAATCGCCTTGTGGCAAGGTTGTCATCACACAGCGACCGCAGGGCTCGATGATGTCCAGACAAACGTCGTTTCCAATGCTCAGCGTGTGACCGACCCAGGCATTTTCTTCGAAGCCTTTCGACCCGTCTGCAGGCTCTATGACGATGTTAGGGCGAAAACGTGACACGTCAAAGCACCCCTCGGGATAGCTCTCTCGAAGTTGGTTCAGTGTCGCGGTCGTCAGTAGATGGACCATCGCCGCATCAAAAAACGTTCCCGTGGGGAGCGTAAAATCTGTGACCGTATCTCGGTGATCACGACCGTCGATGTCAGGCCAGTACTCTTCAGATTGCGGCGTCCAGGATCGAGGAAGATACGACTGCACGCCTTTTATCCGTCCCTGCTCAGTAACCACTAACATGACCTCACGGTTGAGCACCATGGACAGTACCTGATTAAGACCGGCTTGCTCGCTGGTCACATTGGTACCGTCAGGCAATGTAATGTGGACTGGTGAAATCTTTTCATAACTGTCCAGGGTCTCAAGGAACCTTGCCTTACAGCTAAAAAGCGTCGGCCATTTTCGAGGATTTTTGGCCGTGGCCATTTTTCCATCAGAGTAGTCCAGAATAGCGTACGATCGATCACCAGCCAACCCGTAGTCCCATACGCGAGCCACAGGCAACTCCTCTCCCATCATCGACTTCACGGGATATCGCCATAGCGACAGGATCTGTCCAATCTCAGATTGCCATGCATTGGTCACGTTTGAATCTCCTTCCTTCATTGCGACTCTGTACAGATCCTCAATCTCGTGGAACCTCGGCTCTCGAATGAACACGCCTCACGTATTCTCGCTTGGAAGGACAAGGCCTCTTGCAGGGAAGAAGCCCTTTCCTGCAAGAAGCCCATCACGGCATGACACGATTCAGACAGAGAGAAGGGCACTCGACAATTTTAGGTTTGATAGAACTGCATAGATAAAGTTCGTGCTTCACGCTGTCTTTCGTTCTACAGTCGTTACTGGACCACGACGTCGATCGTATCGGAAACGGCGACCATATCATGGTCATGAGTGGCCACTTTCACCGTGATGGTGTGGCGCCCTGTTGGAACATTAGTAAATTGCCCTTCGAACCCCTTTTGATAGGTGTCATCCAAAAACACATGGACATGGTCCGCCATTGTTCCCTTCTTCAAGGCATACACCAATTCAAATGCCGTCCCCACGGTTTGACCATTTTGTGGGGACGTAATAGTTACCTGTGACCCATCATCCACATCCAATTGTTGGCCGGCCCACACTGATACTGTCATGGGAACCAGTAGCACGAGGAACACCATCACTTGCGTCAGTCGCATAACACACCTCCTGTTCATATGAAAGTTTTGAGTATCGCAACCAGGAATCCCGCTACGGCACTTCGACAATATCTGGTTTCATCGGACCGAGAAGACCCAACAACTCCTTCTGTTCTGTGTCCGGGACCTTAAAAGTATTAAGTGCTGCGACCAGATCCTCCACGAGCGCGGAAAAGTCGGCATCGCTGATACGCATTCCGGTATGCATAGTTTTCATGTCCCGACCTGTGTACGTACATGGACCTCCCGTGGCCATACAGACTTGATCCACGAGGTGTCCCTTTAATCGAGGAATATCTGTCGTGGCAAAACGGCCATTGATGCGCGGATCTTTAGCGACGTTCCCAACAAATTCATCCACCACGGCCGTAATGGCGGGTTTTTGCCCTAACCGGTCATACAACGAAGCGCTTGTCTTGCTGACTGGGGGTTCGACCATCGAGCAGGCCACCATCGTCATGAACAGCCCCGTTGCGACATACATATACATAGACTTCATGAATGAACTCATCCTACTCCTCCTCCTTTTTCATTAAAGTAAGAAACGCACAGTCTTGAGAGAATGAAAGATATCGACACTTAAGAGGCGCCTTTGACATCAGCCATGGATGCACCAAAATTGATGTGAAAGACCTGGTTGTCCAGCAACAAGGCGGGGACCGATTTGACGCCTGCCCCTTCCGCTTCAGCCACCCGATCCGGGTGTTGGGCAAAATGAACAATTTCAAGGTCGTATTGACTACGATCAATGGCGTGAGCCACCATCCCTTCCGCCTCCACACAGACGGGACATCCGGCATGATAGAAAATGGCTTTTTTCATTGTTGTTCTCCCTTTTGAGTGAATGATTAATAGTATTGACTCGATACTATAAGCAGTATCACACGATGAATTATGTTTGTCAAGACCGTATCGAGACGATACAATAACGATATGGGCGTGCGAGACGTGCATGACATCTTAGAGCGATTATGCAATCTCCTACGGATGGAGGTGCGGACCTTTGGCTTGAGATATGGGTTACAACCCGTCCAAATCGAAGCCGTGACGTATCTGACGCACTGCAATCGCTATTCAGATACACCGCAAGCCGTTGGGGAATATCTAGGACTGACAAAGGGAACGGTGTCTCAATCGCTCAAGGTCCTAGAACAGAAGGGCTTGTTGCGCAAGCAACAAGATAAACAGGACAAACGGATTGTCCACCTTGCGGCAACGGCGAAGGGGAAAAAGCTCGTTGAGCAATCCATTACGGCTAAAGGCCTGGAAGCAGCACTGAAAATGACCAGTTCTTTAAGGGGTCGTGAACTCGAGGAGCTTCTCCGCTCAATATTACGTGGGATGCAGCATCATAACCAGCGCAAGACGTTTGCGGCCTGCCACACCTGCCGTTTTAACGAACAGCATACGGGAGGCTATGTCTGTGGGTTGACGCAAGAGCCATTACGCGAGCGAGAGATTCAATTGATCTGCCGGGAACATGAATATCCGGGAGAAAAGACCTTGATTTCAGTGTCATGAAGACTCGTGGTCGTGTTTGACAATACAAGATGTTACAATTTTATTTGAGTTGAACGTCACCAAACGCTTCTTTTTAAGAGGTCTTTCATGAGCACAGCGAAACAAGCGGCGAAAAAGATTATCGATCAATTGCCTGACCAAGCGACCTGGGATGACATCATGTATGAACTGTATGTCAAACAGAAAATCGAAGCCGGTCTCGCAGATATTGAAGCCGGTCGTACTGTATCCCACGAGCAAGTAAAAGCTGAACTGCTCACCAACAAAGGTTGAATTGTCCTCTGACTCTTTCTTCTTAGATCCTTACGTTTTTTCACCTTCTCAACATCAGAAAATCACTACCCACAGGCAAACTTAGATTTAATGGCAGCGGAAGGGCGAGGGCCCTCCCCCACCCTTCCTGCCGAGCATTACCTAAGACTAGGTAAAACCCTGCTCTGCGAGATCGACTTGGTAGCCCAAGTCTGGTCCGTCCTGAAGATCTCCCGCGAGGACATCCTCCGAGAACGGATCAGAACTCCCGACCCCCACCAGATCATCGAGCGGCTCAGTGCCGGCAAAGTCTCCTGGGAGACTCTCAGAAAAGGGATCTGATGTGAGCGGTGATTCACTGATCGGATCATCTTGTTCCACCGATGCGGTGAATCCAAAGACATCCTCTTCCATTGGTCTTCACCTCCTTTCT
>BQIU01000148.1 GCA_021603905.1 Nitrospirales bacterium | reverse complement strand
ATTTGTGAGTGGCGCAGTCCAATCCTGGATTCCGTAATAGAGACCAACCATCGGCAGGCTGAGAACGGTACCAGCAATGGTCAGGAACACAATGACATAGGCGATCGAACGCTCAGCCATAAATCGGCGAAAGATAAACATACCAAACAAGGTTAAACAGTTCGCAATCAACGCCAGCAGCGAAAGAAATCGCTGGTCAAAGCCCAGCTCATCAATTTGAAACCAAGCCGCGCCTTCGCCTGGTCCCGGTATGGCTCTATAGATAAAAATGATCACTGCCGTCCCGACCAACGTCTGACGAGCATGGGGTGTCAACACCGCAACAAGACGGGAAATCATAAACCCAATAATCGACAACGATCCGATGAGCACCAATTCCTGCCCATAAGGAATGTCTCCAATTCCCATCACCATGGTGAACAGGACATACACTGCACTTCCGCCAAGGATCCACCAGTTGGGTTCAGGAGGGGGTTCCTGAGAAGACAGTATCCGCTCAATGTGATGCGATTCGACACCTTTGCTCAACCATTGCTTCACTTGACGTCGCCTGAGAACGCCGGCAAGCACCACACCTAGTACAGATACCACAGGAATCGAAAGTGCCATTTGGTAAATATTCAGATAGGCTGCTACCTTTTCGGCTTCTCCCATATTACGAATATCTGCAAATTGAATCAGATTCACTAAAGAGACGGCGATCAGACCTCCGATAATTGCCACACGTCCAAGAGTCTGCATCGTCGTGTGCATTAAGCGGATATGCTGACCGTCAAACGCCTGCCCATCATCGTCTAACAGAGGAACAGCCTCGACAGTCATCGCATCGGCCACTACATCCTGCAGCACATATCCGACTGGGGTCAGCAGCACACTGATCACATACCAGCTTTCAAGAGGCATCACCTGTTGCATGGCTTCCGGTGACCCCAAAAGCCCTAACATGATTCCGAGACTCACGCTGATCAATCCGGCCCCCAAAAAAACAAATCCCGTTTTCCAGCGCCACAATAAGTCAACCAAATGACCAAGCGGCATCTTCACCGCCCAGACCAGCCCGGCCCAGAACCCCAACATGGCCAGAAACTCAGCTGAAAGCCCTAAATAGTCTTTCACGAAAAACGTACTGACAATTCCCGTCAGACCAGAAATTCCTGCAGCAAGATAGATCATCAAAGGTGGAAGATACGAAAGACGGATCTCCCGCCCTAACTCAAAAATATTGGCATCGAGCCAACTGAGCAACCAAGAGCCAAACGAAGCACGTCGAACAACCGACGAATCCTTATCTGAATCGTGTTCCATTCACACCCTGATGATTGAAAGAACCATTAAAGAAACTAAAAATAGACTGCATCAGTAACCATATCAACATACCTTTTACACTCGAAAACATTATAGGGACGTGGACGTCAGAACTGGTAACCAGCCTCCAATGCCTTTAAAAATCATTTCAACGGCGTACGATCCCGTAAACAGAGCCGTCACGCGTCCGGCGATATCCGTATACCGTTGCAGATAGATTTCGTTGCGTCTCAAAACATGATCATGAATGACTTTAAAAAGAATAATCGACAAAATAGCCACAAACAGTGCCAGCACAATACACAGGCAAGCCAAGGCTGGGTCCAGACGGCTACCGGCAAACACGCTCGCGCTGATTGTACCAGGTCCAACAATCAGCGGCATGGCAATCGCACCCGATAATTGCGAAGATTCCGGACGAAGGGCTTCCATTGGTGGCCCCATTCCCAGGATCAGGCGAATACCTATAATTAAAAAGGTTATTCCACCAAAGATTTGAAATGAGGAAAATTGAACTTGTAGAACTTGCGCAAACAAGGCATCACCAGCAAGAGCAAAGAAGACGAAGGCGGCAAGACTGAGGAATGAGGCCCAGGTGAGCAAGCGTGAGAATCGACGAAGATCGAATGCCTTAATCACCTCAAGCAAGTAAATGCTTAGCGTGAACGGATTGAGTAACACAAAAAATAAGAGAAACGTCTTGATAAAAATATCCATAAATTTAAATACGCTGAAGCGAGAGAATCCCACATCTACGTTCTTCCCTGAATAGTCTTGTAAACAGTGAAAGGGGGAGTTGGAACAAAGCGGTCTTTCGACACACACTCATGAAGAAAGGTAGAGCGATGATCCACTTCTGTTGGATGAGATAGAACTTGAAGGCCATCTTAAATGTCTGAGAGTTGTTAATTGTCAATGTGCATGCGTGAGAGAGAAGAAATGACTTTTAGCTTGCAGCCTGCTTCAAACACCTTCATGAAACATGGCTTCTCAAAAGCTTGGGGTCGAGACTAGAGTGCATCTTTTATTGAGGATTTGAGGGGGCAACTTGAAAATCACGAACGAACATCTTAACAAGAGCATCCAGGGCTTCGAAAATTTTCTTAGGCCGTTTGGACCCGCCAAGGATGCTTCGACTCTCACTCCAGGTAATCGCTTGAGTCGAATGCTGATTGCGTTCAACCTTCACTCGCTGAAAAAGATGGAGCGTGATCGCAACATTTCCGATTTTTGCCACAAACATGGCGGAGTCTTCGGTTCTATTGACTCGTACTCCCAGAATCGCCATACCATCCGACTTGGACGATTGGTTCTTTCTAGGAGAGTGTATGTCTTGGTGTATTTGGCTCCCCTCATCGACGTGAATCCCGGCATTCCTAAGTTGCTTGGCCACATGTGCCTTAATCTCTTCTGGCTTCAACGAAACCTCGTCCATATTTTCATAGGCAAGCATTTCAAGTTGAACTCCAGGAACCTGAGAAAATGAGAGTCGATCAGGAAATTTTGGATGAGTAGCCCAAGATGGAGAGAAGAGAAACAGGGGAACGATAAGCACAATCAAAACCTGAATAATGCCCAATCGTATCATCATAGGATTGTCGTATTTCCTAACAACTCCCGACTAACAACGAATTTATCGGTCTGAACATTTTGCATGAGTTGACCTCTTTTTAGAATTGATACCCTGGTATCATACCTGGAGAATATCAAAACTCCACTCATCAGGTAAACCAGTCCTAACTCTCATGAAATACCCGTCCTTCTAACTCTTGTATGTCACAGATCTCAACAGGACAGTATGCCAAATTGACACGCACTGAAGACTATAGACTCATGGTTCCGCAAAGACGGTTTCAATTTGATTCTGAAGGGCAGGTTCAATTGTACTCTCGATGGCACTGGGAATGTGAAACTTTTGACCAAAATGAAATTTGGTAAGAAATTTTTTGAGAATCGCCTGTTCAAGACGTGAAGGAAATGAGGTGGGACAGGGAATTCGCAATAACAACGTGATTTGTCCTGGCTCGGGAAGTTGGACGGTCACTCGTGGCTCCACTGAAGGCGAATCCAGCCACACCTTCCCCTCCAAAGCTTTCATTTTTTTCTTGGCATCCTGTAGGTACGCCTGGCATTCCTCGTGTGCCGCTTCCAACAGAATCGTCTCCGCTAACTTCCAATCATCCTTAATGCTTAATGGTACGGTGATAATGTGAAGCCGATAATCCTTGATATACGTTTCATTCGTCAGCGGGTACCTCAGAAACAAACTGTTCGGAAGGACCATTGCTCGCCCAGTATATTGGTGAGACGTTTGACCGGGTCCAATTTCCAGCAAGGTTGTCGTTAAAAAATTATGATCCACGACATTCCCTCGGATGCCATTGATTTCTATGCGCGCTCCTATAGAATACGCTCGTGAGGCCGTTCGAAAGATTGAACCAATGAGACAATCCAGCAACTCTTTGGTGGCAATCACAAAAGCCAGAGCAAATGCGAGAAGAGAAACTGCCGTGTTTTGTAGATGAGGAGCCCAGATAAAAGTGAGGCCGACAAGGCAAGCAAAAACTAAGATGTTTCTGATATTGACAGACCATCGTCGGCGGGTGTCTCCGGCTAATTCGACTCCCTCAAGAATCGAATGGTGCAGACCAACGCGAAGGGAAAAAATAAGTAACAGCAGAATAAGGGTGCTTAACCCAAAACGAAAGAGAGACTCGACGGATAATACTGAAAAGAATTCCATAACAAGATTCAGGAACTAGATGTTCTCCATAATCAGAATGCCCATGAGTTTCAACGAAGCCTCACCTCCAATATCTGGGACTACGATTAGACGATAGACCTATATCTACAGAACATCAAAGCAATTGCCATGCCTACAGAAAGAAGATCAATAGAAAAATACAATATGTGTATCGGTTGAAAATAATCCAGAAAATAGGGCTATTTGGCCTATGAAGTTTGTAGCGCCGTCCCATTGACTAAGACAATTTGTCTGGATGCCGGACAATTTGTCTACATATCGATCTATCCATGGTTATTCATGACTTTCGAAGTAGCATAGGCTTCGGGTAATGGGCTACAAACATTCTATCCATTCCAATAGAAAGACAAAAACATGACATCCGAAGAACGTCGGCTCAACGAATCTAAAAGTCATAAAAAGCACTGGAAGCGTTGGGGACCGTATTTAAGTGAACGGCAATGGGGTACGGTACGCGAAGATTACAGTGCCGACGGTTCAGCTTGGGAGTATTTCTCACATGACCAGGCACGTTCACGCGCCTACCGATGGGGAGAAGATGGCCTGGGCGGCATCAGTGACCGGCACCAGTATTTGTGTTTTGCTCTTGCGCTCTGGAATCGACAAGACCCAATCCTTAAGGAGCGTTTATTTGGTCTCACCAACAGGGAAGGCAATCACGGAGAAGACGTCAAAGAGTACTATTTCTATCTTGACTCAACGCCAACCCATTCGTACATGAAATTTCTCTACAAGTACCCCCAGCGCGCATTTCCCTATCAGCAACTCGTAGAAGAAAATCAACAACGAAATCGACACGATGGTGAATTTGAGTTACTTGATACCGGAGTCTTTCAGGAAAACCGGTACTTCGATGTCTTCATCGAATACGCCAAAAACAGCCCGGAAGACATTCTGATCAAGATTACAGCGGTAAATCGAGGACCAGATCTTGCCGATCTCGTTATTTGCCCGACCCTGTGGTTTCGCAACACCTGGTCATGGGAACAGACAACTGAAAAACCTCTCATCCAACGGGAAAACTCGATTGAGGGACTTACCGCTCTTGAAGCCCAACATGTGCACTATGGAAAACGTTGGCTGCAATGTGAAGGTGAGCCTGAACTCCTCTTTACAGAAAATGAGTCAAATGGAGCGTGGCACGGGAATGCTCCCAATCTCACACCGTATGTGAAGGATGCTTTTCATCGATATCTGATTCACAAGGAACACGATGCGGTGAATTTACACGAACAGGGAACAAAAGCCACAGCCTACTATCAGCTACGACTCGGTCCTGACGCAGAAGTCACTCTCAAACTTCGATTGACGGATACACTCCAGAAAAGTCAAGGATTTGGTTCTCCCTTCGACACAGTTTTTTCAAAACGAAAGGCTGAAGCCGATGAATTCTATGCTAAACGATCTCAACAACTTTCTCTAGACGAGCAGCAGATCCAACGACAGGCATTTGCCGGTCTCCTCTGGTCAAAACAATTCTATCATTACGATGTTCGCACCTGGCTCACTGGAGATGATTTAGGTCCCCCAGCCCCCAGAGAACGAGAGAAGATTCGAAATCACGGCTGGGCTCACCTCTATAACGCAGACATCATCTCTATGCCGGACAAGTGGGAATACCCGTGGTATGCCACATGGGATCTCGCCTTCCACTGTATTCCTCTAGCTCAGATCGATCCAGATTTTGCTAAGGAGCAACTTCTCTTATTCCTACGTGAATGGTATATGCATCCGAATGGACAGTTACCGGCATACGAGTGGTCATTTGATGATGTCAATCCTCCGGTGCATGCCTGGGCTGTCTGGCGAGTGTATAAAATTGACCGTCGGATTAAAGGCAAAGCCGATCGTAACTTTCTCGAACAGGTTTTTCATAAACTCCTGCTGAATTTCACCTGGTGGGTAAATCGAAAAGACCTTGAAGGGAAAAACCTCTTTCAAGGAGGATTTCTGGGGCTTGATAATATTGGGATATTTGATCGCTCAAAACAGCTCCCGACAGGGGGACATTTTGATCAATCAGACGGAACCAGCTGGATGGGAATGTATTGCCTCAACATGCTGGCGATGGCCTTGGAGCTCGCGAAAAAAAATTCCGCCTATGAGGGAGTCGCGAGTAAATTTTTCGAACATTTTGTTTACATTACCGACGCCATAAATGGGAAGGGAGACGATTGCCTGGACCTGTGGGACGAACAGGATGGATTCTATTACGATGTCTTACATCTCCCCAATGGCGATCACCAAAAAATGAAGATCCGGTCTATGGTCGGGTTAATTTCCCTGTTTGCCGTCGAAACTCTCGAACCAGAAATCGTCGATGCCTTGCCAGAATTCAAAAAACGCATGCAATGGTTTTTAGAAAATCGGCCAGAATTTCATCGACATGTCGCGACAGCATCCAGACCGGACGGAGGCATTCGCCGCATGCTATCCATTGTTGGGAAAGATCGCCTTTCACGGGTGCTTCACATTCTACTCGATGAACAGGAATTCCTTTCACCCTATGGCATTCGCTCGCTATCAAAATTCCATCAAAATTCACCTTTTGTCCTTCATACAAACGGGAACACGTATCAAGTTAACTATGAACCGGCAGAGTCAACGGTGCCGGACTTTGGCGGAAACTCCAATTGGCGTGGCCCGATTTGGTTTCCAGTGAATTATCTGCTGATCGAGTCTCTACAGAAATTTCATCATTTTCTGGGAAACTCGTATACGATTGAATGCCCAACAGGATCAGGGCAATTCGTTCCACTTTGGGAAACCGCAGGTGAATTAGCGCATCGCCTCAAGAAAATTTTTCTCAGGGATGGCCATGACCGCAGACCGGTCTATGGTGAAACATCTCAGTTCCAACATGATCCTCACTGGAGAGAATGCATTCAATTTCATGAATATTTCCATGGTGATCATGGAGCTGGCATTGGCGCGAGTCATCAAACAGGCTGGACCGCATTAGTGGCAAAACTGATGGAACAATATCCCAATGGGGAATAATCGAGGAACCATAATATTCCAGGGGGCTGTCGTAGATAACGAAGATTATCTATGATGGTTTATGAGCGTAAAGCATTGCAAATTAACTAAGAATACTCAAAGAAAGCTTCTCGAGTTTTTTGTGTTGGAGGGTACGGCCCGTGCAGCGGCAGACCTTCTGGAACTTCAGGCGAATACGACGACGCTGTTTTATCGAAAAGTTCGAACCCTTGCTGCGGAGCAACTCGAAGCCGCCGCCTCAGAAGTTGCTGGAGAAATTGAGGGCATCTCTAAAAACTACTGACAATTCTGTTGGGTTCTGGCATAAGGTTCTTCCAAGGAGGACTGCTCATGGACACACCGGGCCAACTTGGATTCTTTGATCTCACGCACCGCTACGACGCCCTGACTCAGAAAGG